>JBDHVF010000369.1:0-7654 GCA_039809605.1 Polyangiales bacterium
CACGCGCTCGTGGTCGCGCGACGGCGCGTTCGGCGTGATCGCGTGCCGCTTCGACCTCGCAGGGGCGGTGACCGCCACGCTCGACGCCACGACGCGCGCGGGCGGCGGCTGCGCGCCCTGCGCCGACGCGTCGGAGCTCGACGGCCGCGCCTCGCTCGACGCGAGCGGCACGGCGACGTGCACGGTGACGGCGCTCGGCTACGAGCTGCAGGTCACGCCGCGCGTGACGGCGTGCGGCGTCGCGACGCTGCGCGGAGCGTCGGGCTGCGGCGCCGCGGCGACCGCGGGCGGAGGCGCCGCGCTCACGGTGAGCGTGCCCACGCTGGAGTTCGGGTGGTTCAGCGTCGGCGCGTTCCACAGGAGATGGGAGGCGGGCGATGGGTGCTGATCGAGCCGCGCTCGCGCTCGCGCTCGCGCTCGCGACGGGCTGCGAGCGCTCGGAGGCGCCGCGCCCCGGCGCGGAGCGAACGAGCGACGACCTCGGCGCCGTCGACGTGCCCGCGGGCTACGACGGCGGGGCCGACGACGCGCCGGTGAGCGACGCGACGGCCGACGGCGCGCTCCCGCCGGGCCTCGTCGTCGAGAGCGCGCCGCTCTACCGCTTCGACACGACGCGCGCCGAGGTGACGGTGGCCGTCGCGGGCGACAGCGCGCATCGCATCGTCGGGAGGCTCCGCGACGCGGTGGGGCGCCGCGAGCTCTTCTACGACGACGTGTCGTTCGCGCCCGCGGGGTGGCACCTGCCCCCCTCGGCGGCCGCGGCGCCCGGCGGCGCGACGCTCGTGTGCTTCACCACGCTCACGGGCGATCCGTCGCCGCTGTCGTCGCCCGGCGCGCCCGACCCCTCGCGGGGCATGACCCTCGGGTGCCGGCTGCGCGCGCCGACGGGCGCGTGGGGCGACCGCGTCGAGGTGCAGTCTCCCACGCGGGGCGCGTGGCTCGTGCGCGTGGTCGCCCGCGAAGACGGGACCTTCAGGGTGCTCTACTACGGCGACGACGGGTATCTCGTGGGGCCGCGGGGCGAGGGCCACGGCGTCTACGAGGCGATCTTCTCGGGGGCGTCGCTCTCGGCGCCGTCGCTCGTGCTGCCCGCGGCCGACCCCGGGGCCGGGTCGCAGTGAGGTCCCTCTTGACCGCGCGCGCGGGAAGTCAGTAGATCCCGGCGTGAGTGCGATGAGCGAACGCAAGGCACGCATCCTGGTGGCGAAGCCCGGCCTCGACGGGCACGACCGAGGCGCGAAGGTGGTGGCGCGCGCGCTGCGCGACGCGGGCTTCGAGGTGATCTACACGGGCCTGCACCAGACGCCCGACATGATCGCCGCCGCCGCCGTGCAGGAGGACGTCGACGCCGTCGGCCTCTCGATCATGTCGGGGGCCCACAACACGCTGTTCCCCGCGGTGATTCAGGCGCTTCGAAGCCACGGGGCCGACGACGTGAAGGTCTTCGGCGGGGGCATCATCCCCGACGACGACCTCGGCCGCCTCACCGCGGCGGGCGTCTCGAAGGTCTTCACGCCCGGCACGCCCCTCACCGAGATCGTGCAGTGGGTGCACGACCACGTCACCCCGCGGGCCGCATGAAGCGCCCGCTCGCCGCGCTCGCGCTCGTCGCGGCGTGCGCGTCGCGCCAGCCCGATCCCCCGCGCCAGATCGTCTGGACGCACGCCCCCGAGCCCACGGCCGACGCGGGCGCCCCGGCGAGCGCGCCCGAAATCGCCGCGCCCGCGCCGCGCGCGATCGAGCCCGTGCTGCCCGCGCTGGCGCTCGAGAACCTGCGCTTTCGCGACGTGGTGGAGTGCGCGCGCGGCGAGTGCCGCGTCGACCCCGCGGCGCCGCGCGGCCCCGCGAGCGTCACCACCGAGGGCGGGGCCACGCTGCGACCGCCCGCGATGGCCTGGGTGCAGGTGATCCGGCCCGGCGCGTCGGTGGTGATCCCTCGCAGCGACGCGTTCGACCTGCTCGGGGTTGCGCTGGTGGGCGAGCTCGCGCTCGAGCGGGCGGGGTCGCGTGATCGCGACGTCGCCGCGGCGCGACCGTGGACGGCCTTCATGCTCCCCGACTGCGGCGCGGTGCTGCGTGCGGGGCGGGCCGCGCCCGCCGCGGCGCTGCTCGTGACGGCGCGCGGAGACGCTGGTGCCCCGCGCGAGCACGCGTACGCGACGCGCGACCTCGCGGCGGTCGACGACCTCGCGTGGGCGGGCGGCGCGATGCACGCGCGCATCGCGTTCGAGGCGCCGGGCTCTCCGCGCGCGAGCCTGGGGCTGCTCTTCGCGAGCGACGACGCGCCGGTGGCCGAGCACGCGCACCCCGAGAGCTGGGAGGTGCTCGCCGCGCTCTCGGCCGCGGGACGTCTGCACCTGCCCGCGGGGGCCGCGGCGCCCGCGCGCGACCGCACCGTGACCGACGGGACGATCGCCTACGTGCCCGCGGCGCAGCGGCACGCGTGGATGCCCGACGGCACGCACCCGCTCATCGCGGTGCAGGTCTACTCACCGCCCGGCCCCGAGCAGCGCTTCAGGGCGCTCGCGCGGGGCGCGACGGCGCCCACGCCCCCCAACGGAACACCGGCCCCATGAACTTCGACCTGCCCGAGAGCCACCGCGAGATCCAGCGCATGGTCAGGGAGCTCTGCCTCCGCCACGTGGCCCCCTTCGCGCGCAAGTGGGACGAGGAGGAGCGCTTCCCCCACGAGCTCGTGCCCGTGCTCGCGGAGCACGGCCTGCTCGGCGTTCGCATCCCCGAGGAGTACGGCGGCTCGGGCCTCGACACGCTCGCCTACGCGGTGATCGTCGAAGAGATCGCGAAGTTCGACGGCTCGCTCGCGCTCACGGTCGCGTCGCACAACGGGCTGGGCGCGGGGCACATCCTCGCGTTCGGCTCCGAGGCGCAGAAGCGCAAGTACCTGCCGAAGGCCGCGCGCGGCGAGTGGCTGGCGGCTCGGGCGCTCACCGAGCCCGAGTCGGGCAGCGACGCGTCGGCCATGCGCACCACGGCGGTGCGCCGGGGCGACGGGTGGGTGCTCAACGGATCGAAGATGTTCGTCACGCAGGGCTCGGTGGGGGGCTTCTGCGTGGTGCTGGCGCTCACCGACCCGGCCGCGGAGCAGCGGGGCGTCACGGCCTTCGTGGTCGAGCACGGCGCGCCGGGCCTTCGCGCGAGCAGGCACCTCGAGAAGATGGGCATGCGCTCGAGCGACGCGTGCGAGCTGACCTTCGAAGACTGCGAGGTGCCCGACGCGCAGCGCGTGGGCGAGGTCGGCATGGGCTTGATCGACACGATGAAGATCCTCGACCTCGGGCGCGTGTCGATCGGCGCGCTGGCCCTCGGCCTCGGCGAGGGCGCGCTCGACGCGGCCGTCGCCTACGCGAAGGACCGCAAGCAGTTCGGGCAGGCGATCGCGAGCTTCCAGGCGATCCAGTGGATGCTGGCCGACTCGCGCACCGAGCTCGAGGCGGCGAAGCTGCTGGTCTACCGCGCGGCGGTGGCGGCCGACGGCGGCGCGCGCCACTCGGCCGAGGCGTCGATGGCCAAGCTCTACGCGAGCGAGGCGGCCTCGCGCGCGTGCAGCCGCGCCCTTCAGGTGCACGGCGGCTACGGGTACACGAGGGAGTTCCCGGTGGAGCGCCACCTGCGCGACGCGAAGCTCTGCGAGATCGGCGAGGGCGCGAGCGAGGTGCAGCGCGTGATCATCGCGCGCCACGCGCTCGGCCTCGGGCGGTAGGTCACTTCTTCTCGAGCGCGTCGCGGTAGAGCCGGGCCGTCATCGCGGCGGCCACGGTGCGCGGCGTGAAGCGCAGCACGAAGTCGTTGAGGCGGTTGAGCGCGCCGGGCACCACGAAGCGCTGGCGGCGCGCGAAGCCGTCGACGGCGACGCGGGCGCACGCGTCGGCGTCCATCATGCCCACGTCGCCCTTCTTGAACTTGCGCCCCGTGCCCGACTTGTCGCCCATCTCGGTGGCGATGCCGCCGGGCACGAACATGGTGAGCGACATGTCGTGCTCGGCGAGCTCCTCGGCGAAGGCCATGCCGAAGTTGTTGAGAAAGCCCTTGGTGCCCGAGTACGCGGCCTGAAAGGTCGTGGGCGTGGTGCCCGCGAGGCTCGACACGATCATGATGCCGCCGCCGGGGCTCTTCTCGAGGATGTGCCGCGCGAAGCGCTGCGCGAGCCACACGACGCTCGTCACGTTGGTGGCGAGCATGCGCTCGAAGTCGTCGAAGTCGTGCTCGAGGGCGCGCCCGAAGTACGTCACGCCCGCGTTGAGCACGGCCGCGTGCACGGGCCGCGTCGCCACGGCCTCTTCGAAGGTGCGGGTCACGTCCTCGCGGCGGGTCATGTCGGCCTGGATGCACACGACGTCGACGCCGTGCGGCCGCAGCTCGCCCGCGAGCGCCTCGAGGCGGTCGAGGCGCCGCGCGACGAGCACGAGGTTGCTCTTGTGGTCGCGCGCGAGGTGGCGCGCCATCTCGAGCCCGAGGCCCGACGAGGCGCCGGTGATGAGGGTGTACCTGCCCTGGAACGAGAGCTTCTTCATGGCGACGGCGCTTCTACGTGCGCGCGCCGCCCCGGTCAACGCCACGCGAAGAGCTTGGGGAGCGCCTCGCCGCTGCGCCCCCGCACGAAGTGGGCGAAGCGGTGGTAGTTGTCGGGCGGCTCGTAGTTGACCAGCCAGGTCGCGGCCCCGCGCCGCCGCGCGACGTCGACGAGGCCCGCCGCGGGGTAGACCACGCCCGACGTGCCCGCCGCGAGGAACACCAGCCTGTGCTTCGCGCCCTCGCGCAGAAAGCCGTCGATGCGGGCGAGGTCCCTCGGGTCGAGCGCCTCGCCGAACCACACGATGTGCGGCCGCAGGAGCGCATCGCACCGCGCGCACCTCGGCAGGTCGCCCGAGAGGTACGAGCCCTCGTCGTGAAAGGGCGCGGCGTCGCACGACGAGCACCGCGTGGTGTAGAGGTTGCCGTGCATCTCGACGAGGCGCTCGCTGCCCGCGGCGCGGTGCAGGCCGTCGATGTTCTGCGTCGCGAGCAGAAAGCGGTCGCCCATGCGCGCCTCGACGTCGGCGAGCGCCCGGTGGCCGGGGTTGGGCTGGCAGCGCTTCGCCGCGGCGCGGCGCTCGGAGTAGAAGCGCCACACGAGCGCGGGGTCGCGCGCGAAGCCCTCGGGCGAGGCCACGTCCTCGACGCGGTGGCTCTCCCAGAGCCCGTTGGCGTCGCGAAAGGTGGGGATGCCGCTCTCGGCGGAGACGCCCGCGCCCGTGAGCGCGAGGAGCCACGTGTCGTCGTCGAGCAGGAGGGTGTCGGGGTCCATGGCGGTCGCCGAGTGTGGACGCTCCCTCGCGGCCGCGCACGCGGTCGACGCATGATTTCGCGCGACGGGCGCGCGCGAGGTGTTGGTAGACTGCCGCCCGATCCATGCGAGCCACCTGGTTGATCGCGGCGACCATCCTCGCGGTGGTGTGGGTGCCGGTGCTGATCCTGCCCGTCGACGGGTGGGTCTACGCGCTGCCGGCGGCGCTCACGATCGGCGTGGTCGTGGGGCTCGTGCTCTACGAGAAGCGCGCGGGCGCGGGCAGCGCCGGGTCGCGCAAGCGCGCGCTCGAGACGGCCCTCTCCGAGCGCCTCAAGGCCCTCGGGCCCTCGCAGCAGACGGCCATCGGCACGATGCGCGAGGACCTTCGCGAGGCCGTGGCGAAGCTCGCGGGCGCGGCGCCGGGGCAGTCGGCGCGCGGCGCCGTCGACGCGCTGCCGTGGTACCTGGTGATCGGCGCGCCGCAGTCGGGCAAGAGCGCGCTGCTGGCCGCCACGGGCGAGCAGTTCGGCTTCGTCACCCCGGCGTCGGGCGCGCAGGGCAGCCGCGGCGTGCGCTTCTGGCTCGCGCAGCACGCGGCCTTCCTCGACACCTCGGGCGAGTACATGAGCGGCGAGGCCGCGTACGCCGAGTGGCTCGCGTTCCTGAGCGAGCTCGAGGGCACGCGGCCGGGGCAGCCCCTCCACGGCGTCGTGGTGACGCTGCCCGCGGACACGGCGATGCAGTCGCGGCCCGACGACGTCGACGCCATGGGCAAGCGCGCGAGGGAGCGCGTCGACGAGGTGCTCGGCTACCTGGGCATCGACGTGCCGGTCTACCTCGTGGTCACGCGCTGCGACGTGCTGCCTGGCTTCATGGAGTTCTTCTCCGACCTGCGCGGCTCGGAGC
Organism: Polyangiales bacterium; assembly: GCA_039809605.1. GTDB lineage: Bacteria > Myxococcota_A > Polyangia > Polyangiales > CAISKJ01. The sequence continues at coordinate 6,194 of JBDHVF010000369.1, forward strand.
GCGGCCAGGTGCTCGGCTTCACCCTGCCCGCGCGCGACAGGGAGCCCGCCGCGGCGCGCGTGGGGCGCCTCTTCGACGAGCTCGCCGCGGGCCTCGAGCGGCGGATGTACCGCCGGGTGCTCCCCCGCGCGCACGTCGAGGTGCGCAGCGCGTCGTACATGTTCCCGCAGTGGTTCGCGGGGCTCAAGGCGGGCGTGCTGGCCTACGCGCAGCGGCTCTTCGCGTCGAGCGTCTACATGGACCGGATCACCGCCCGCGGCGTGTACTTCACCACCGCGGCCGACGTGATGACCGTGGTGGCCTCCGACGCGCCGTACGCGAGCGCGCCGGCGGGCGAGCGGGGGATGTTCGTGCGCGACCTCGTGCGCGCCGTGATGCTGCCCGACCGCGAGCTCGCGCGCCCGAGCGCCTCGGAGCTCCAGCGCCGGATGCTCCGCCGCCTCGCGATCGCGGCGCCGCTGCTGGGCGTGTCGCTGGCGCTGCCGGTGCTCGGCTACCACGCGTACGCCGAGAACCTCTCGATGCTCGACGACTTTCGCAAGGCCATGAACGACTGCGTCGCTGTGCAGCCGCCGGTGCCGCTGCCGCGGCTCGACGTGCTGCGCGCGCGCGTCGACCGCATCCGCGCGCTCGAGGCCGACGGCCCCCCGCTGCACATGCGCATGGGCATGTACGTGGGCGACGAGGTGCAGCGCCGCACGGCCACCGTCTACGCCGCGCTCGTCTACCGCGAGGTGGGCGCGGGGGCGAACGAGCGCACGACGCGCTCGCTCGGGGCCTTCGCGGCGCGCTACATCGGCGTGCAGGCGCCGCCCACCAACGACGAGCGCATCGCCTACAACGACACCCTGCGGCTCTACCTCATGCTCACGACGCCGCGCGCGCCCGGCGACCCGCAGCTCAGCGACCCCTCGCAGCGCGAGTGGTTCAAGCACCGCCTCGCCCAGGAGTGGAACCTCACGCACCCGGCCACCGACCCCCTCGTGGTGGCGGCGCGCGAGGCCGTCGTCGACCTCGACGCGCTCGTGCTCGCGGCCGACCAGCGCCTCGGCGACCACCGCGACCTGCAGCTCGTCACGCGCGTGAAGACCGTCCTCGCGCGGTGACGTCCGCGGCCAGACGGGCGCGCGTCCGCGCGTGGAACGCGGGCGTTGGGGTTGCGCATCCGCGCGGGTGATGCGGGCGTTGGGGTCGCGCATCCGCGCGTGGAATGCGGGCGAGGGGTCGCACATCCGCGCGTGGAATGCGGGCGTTGGGGGGTGCGCATCCGCGCGGGGAATGCGGGCGTTGGGGGGTGTGCATCCGCGCGGGTGGTGATGACGTGGGCGATCGCGCATCCGCGCGTGGAATGCGGGCGTTGGGGGGTGCGCATCCGCGCGGGTGGTGATGACGTGGGCGATCGCGCATCCGCGCGTGGAATGCGGGCGTTGGGGTTGCTCAAACCCGGCGTCGAGCCGCCGG
>JBDHVF010000370.1:0-7647 GCA_039809605.1 Polyangiales bacterium
AGGTGCGCGACAGCGTTGGGTGGGGGGACACGTCGCACACGCGAAAGCGGCAAACTTGACGTGAAGTTGGTATGACGGGGTGGCCCCGCGGCTTCTTCGCGCTGCACGACTGCGTGCGGCTGGTGGTGGTGCGTCAGCTCCCGCGCAGGCGCGACACGCTGCTGCTACGCCTGATGGGCGCGGGCGCGACGCTGCACGAGGCGCTCGCAGACATCGCGGCGCTCCCGCGCGAGGCGCCCGAGCGCGCGGCGGCCGACGAACCCCTGGCGAGGTTGCCGCTCTCGGCGAGAGACCTACCATCGCCGGAGCGAGAGGAGATCACGATGGAGTGGGAAGAGGCCGGTCGAGTGCTCGAGGAGAGGATGCGCGACTCGGAGAAGCGCGGGTTCGACCACGGGTTCGCCCCGCTGCTGCGGCAGTTCGAGCGCAAGCTCGGTCGCGCGCCCACCGACGACGAGCAGCGCGCGCGCTCGGAGCGCCTCGACAAGCTGGGCCCGCGGCGCCTCGGCGACGTGGTGCTCGACCTCGGGTCCGCCGAGCTCGCCGCGTGGCTCGCCTACCCCGACGCGCGCTGAGCGCTACACCTTCGCCTTGGCCCAGCGGCTCGCGCGCCAGCGCCACACGCAGATCACCATGCGCGTGACCCAGTCGCACGCGCTGCCGAGCCACACGCCCGTGAGCCCCAGGCCCATCACCGGCACCGCGAGCGTCGTCGCCACGATGCGCACGCCCAGCGAGCCCACGAAGGCCACGGTGAGCGCCTCGCGCGTCGCGCCCGCGCCGCGGAGCGACTGCGCCAGCACGATGCTGATCGCCATCGGCACCTGCGCCACCGCCGCCATGCGCATCGCCGGGATCGCCATCGCCCGCGTCGCAGCGTCGTCGCGGAACGCCCCCACCAGCACCGAGGGAAGCGCGAGGAACGCCAGCGCGAACAGCGTCGCGAGCGCGGCCGCGAGCAGCGCCGCCGAGAAGCCCGCGCGCCGAGCGCCGAGCGGGTCTCCCGCGCCGAGTGACTGAGAGACGCGCGCGCTCGCCGCCACCGCGAAGCCGTCGGCCGAGAGGAACGACACGCTCTCGACCGAGAGCAGCGCCTGGTGCGCGGCCATGGCCGTGGACCCGAGGCCGTTGATGATGCGCACGAACGCGAGGTAGCCCGAGTGGTAGACGCAGCGCTCGACGAACGCGCTCCGCGCCACCGCGAGCACCCGCCGCGCGCCCGCGAGCGCGTCGACGTCCGCGAGGCCGCGAGCGCGCAGCGAGACCGTCGCGTCGGCGCGCGTGAGCGCCCACACGCCCATGAGGGCTTCGAGCGAGAGCGCCGACGCGTTCGAGACGGCCGCGCCCGTCGCGCCAAGGCGCGGCAGGCCCCCGTGGCCGAAGATCAGGAACCAGTTGCCGATCACGTTCGCCACGTTGGTGACGACCGCGATGGCGAAGGGCGTCCGCGTGTCGCCCGAGGCCTGGAGGGCCGTGGTGGTCACCATGCCCACGAACAGCATCGGCAGCGCGGGGAGCAGCACCGAGAGGTACCCGCGCGACGCGGCGAGCACGTCGGCGCTCGCTCCGCCCGCCATGGCCGAGAGCATCGGGTCGAGGAGCGCGACGCCCGCGAGGCCCACCGCGAGCCCGAGCGCGACGGCCACGACGAGGCTGCCCCGCAGCGCGCTCGCGGCGCCCGCGCGGTCGCCCGCGCCCACCGAGCGCCCCACCACGGCGACGGTGCCCGTGGTGAAGGCGCCGAAGACCGATTGAAGGGTCCAGAGCAGGGGCCCCGCGGCCTGCATCGACGCGAGCGCGGCCTCGCCGTGGCGGCCGAGCATCACCCGGTCGACGAGGAACACCATGGTCTGAAGGAGCGACTGCGCCACGGCGGGCGCCGCGACGCGCAGCACCGTCGTGACCTCGCGGCGCCAGAGCGCGCGGCGCGTCACCCGAGGTGCTGGTGGAAGAACTCCACCATGCGCGACCACGCGAGCTTCGCGCTCTCGGGGCTGTAGACCTCGGGCCGCGTGTCGTTCACGAACGCGTGGTCGGCCTCGTAGACGTGCAGGTCCATGGGCTTGCCGTGCGACGCGAGCGCGTCGCGGATGGCCGTCGCGAGCTCGACGCGCACCCACTGGTCGCGCGAGGCGACGTGCATCTGAATGGGCGCGGTGACCTTCGACCAGTCGACGTACTGCGACGGGGGGATGCCGTAGAACGCCACCGCGGCGGAGAAGCCCTGGAGGTTGCACGCGGCCGCGAGGGTGCCCGCGCCGCCCATGCAGAAGCCCGTGACGCCCACCCTGCCGTTCGAGCGCGGGTGCGACGTGAGGTACGCCTGCGCGCCGGCCACGTCTTCGAGCGCGCTCGACCACTGGAGCTCGGTCATCAGGCGCTGCGCGTCGGCGGCGTTGGTGGCGGTCTGCCCGCGGAAGAGGTCGGGCGCGAGGGTGATGAAGCCCGCGGCGGCGAGGCGGTCGACGAGCGAGCGCACGTGGCCGTTGAGGCCCCACCACTCGTGAAGGAGCACCACCGCGGGCGCGGGCCCGTCGCCCGGTGGGAGCGCGAGCGCGCCGTGGACGGTCTCGCCGTTGCGTGAAGGGAAGCTCACGTTGTCGGTCATGGGGAACGGTCCTCCGTGGGTTCAGCCGCGCGTCATGAGCGTGGCGAGGATCTCGTCGCGGCGGATGGTGCCCGCCATCGCCGCGGCCATGGTTTCGAACACCCTCGCCTCGATGCGGCGCTCCTTCGCGAAGGCCACGACGCGGGGCACGAGGGTGGGCGCCTCGACGCGCTGGCGGGCGCGGGCGCGGGCCTGTTCGAGGGAGGCCCCTTCGGCGAGGGCGGCGCCGAGCAGCACCTCGGGGCGCTCGTCGCCCGCGAGGGCGGCCATCACGTCGCCGATGCCCGCGACCGAGAAGAAGGTCGACGCCTCGGCGCCCGCGGCCTGCCCGATGCGCGACGCCTCATGGATGGCCCGGGTGAGGAGGCCCGCGAGCACGCCGGGGCTGACGCCCATGGCGCGTCCGAAGCCCACGGCGACGAGCAGGCAGCCGTTGAGGGCGCTGGCCCACTCGAGGCCCGTGAGGTCGGGCGTGATCGACACGCGCAGGTGCGGGCTCTCGAGCGCCGCGCGCACGGCGTGGGTCACCTCGGGGTAGCGCGACGCGACCGCGAGCACGCCGGGCCTTCCGTCGATGAGGTCTTGCGCGACGCCGGGGCCGCCGAGGGCGCCGACGCGGCGGCACGGGGTCTCTTCGCGGATCACCTCGGAGATGGGCGTGAGGCCCTCGCCCGAGAGCCCTCGGATGCCGTGCACCACGTAGTGCGACCCGTCGATCACGTCGCCGAGCTGCCGCGCCACGTCGCGCACCACCTCCGAGGGCACCGCCACGAGGATGAGCGTCGCGCGCCTCGCGACGGCCCTGAAATCGTCGGTGTGCTCGACGCCGCTCGACTCGGCCGCGCCCTCGACGCGCCGCGACCAGAGCACGGCGTCACGCCCCGCGCGCCGCGCCGCGCAGGCGAGGGCGACGCCCCAGCGCCCGCCGCCGATGACGCCCACCGCGCGCGCGCTCATCGCCCCGCCTTGCGCGCCGGGTGGTACCCGAGGCCGCTCACCGCGAGGCGGTTCTGGTAGTAGAGCACGAGGTTGGTGTCGCCGATCATGTAGCCTCCGTCGGTGCGCGCGAGCACCGCGCGCGTGTGGTAGCCCGACCAGGCGCGCACGGCCTCGTCGATGAGCTCCGCGGGGCTGGCGTGGCGCACGCCGGGGGCGAGCACGAGCTCGCCGGCGTCTTCGAGGGCCGAGGCGCGCACGGTGAGGTCGGCGACGCGGCGCTCCATCTCGTCGGTCGGCACGAACACCTCGTCGCGGTGGCGCAGGAGCCCGAAGAGGTCGCTGGCCGGGTACATCTCCCGCAGCTTCGCGAAGGCCGCGGCGGCGACGAGGGCCGTGGGCATGGCGACGGTCTCCCTCGCGTACGCACGGCAGATGGCCTCGCCGAGCTCGCGGGTGTACTGCGCGTCGCGGGCCTCGTCGACGGCGTACTCGCCGTCGCGCATCACGTAGGTGGCCGGGTCGACGGTGCGGCCGCGCGCGTCGAGCGAGCGCCCGTCGGCGCACGCGCGGTTGGTGAACGGGTCCATCGGCTGCCCGAAGCGGATGACGATCGAGCCCGTGGTGCGCGTGAGCTTGCGGAGGAGGGTGAACACCCGGTCGATGCGCGTGCTCTCGTCGTCTTCGATGATGTACCGGTTGCGCCCCGTCTCGGCGAGGTAGTCCTCGACGAGGGTCGAGGCCTCGAGGGTGAGCAGGTAGTTGATCGTCGCGGGCACGAAGTACACGCGCTGGGGGTGGCCGCGGCGCAGCGAGTGGGTGAAGGCCTCGACGCCCGTGCCCATGAGCCCGAGCTTGAGCCTCTCTTCGACCACGTTCGACCGGCAGCGCGTGCCGCCGGGGAAGAACAGCGAGTGGAACCCGCGCTCGATGAGCACCGCGGAGTAGGTCTTGAGCACCTCTTTGTAGAGCTCGTGCTTGATGCGCCGGTCGACCTTGTAGGCCCCGAGGTTCTGCATGAAGTACGAGAGGAAGGGGTTGGTGAAGAGGTTCTTGCCCGCGCCGTAGCTCACCGGGGGGAGGCCCTCGCGGTCGAGCGCGAAGCCGAAGACCACCGAGTCGAGGTTCGACGAGTGGGTGGGCACGAAGACCAGCGTGCCCTTCTTCGCGAGCGAGCGGATCGTGTCGAGGGGGCCCTGCGTGATGAGGTGGCGCTGGAGGAGGCGCGCGCCCTCCTCGGCGAGGGAGAAGTCCTTCGGGGCGAGCAGCATCGTGAGGGCGCGCGGCAGCACGCGGGTGGAGACCGAGAACACGCGCGGGTTGAAGTTGCCCGCCACGTCGCGGGCGTAGCGCCGCGCGAGCTCGTCGAGGCGCGCGACGCGGTCGGGGGCGCTCATGCGCCCGACGGCGCGGGCGAGCTCGCGGAAGCGCTGGTACTCGGCGCGCTCGCTGCCGGGGTGCGCCTCGAGGCGCTTGATCTCGTTGTAGGCCGCGTCGTTGAGGAGCAGCAGCGGGTCGCGGGCGGCGCGGACGACGCGTCCGACGACCTCCTCCACGATCGACTCGCGCTCGTCGTTGAAGTGGAAGATCGGCGCGTCACCCATGGCGCGCGGGACGGTACACGATCCGCTCGGGGGAGGGGTACGCGCTCGTTGACAAGCCGCGGCGTTTCCGCGACACCCCGTCGGGTCGTGCGCGCGAGCGAGCCACGCCGTCCGTCGCCGGTCCCGCGGGTCGTCGCCGCCGCCGCGGTGCTCGCGGGCCTGTGGTTCGCGCGCTCGCGGCTCGTGGGGGGAGGCGGCCCGGCGCGGGCTCCGTCACGCGCGCCCGACGGGGCGGCGTACCTGCGCGACGTGGGCCCGATGCTGCGCCGCGCGGGCTGCGCGACGACGTCGTGTCACGGCGGAGCGGCCTCGCCGCACATGGCGCCCGCGCTCTCCGACGCGGCCGACGCGGTGCGGGAGTTCCACGACATGCGCGCGAGGGCGGGGGTGCTCTACGAGCGCGCGATCGGGCGCGGCCACCCGGCGTCGCTGCGCGAGGGGTCGTGCGAGGCCGCGATGCTGCGCGACTGGGCCGCGGGGCGCGCGGTGCGGCGGTGTCAGCGCGACGCAGCCGCGCGCTGACGTCGCTCGCGAGGGCCGTGCGTCAACGTGTCGCACGCGTCCGACGCGCGCGTCGTGCTACGCGTGGCGCCATGAACCTGACCCTTCGCATGTCACTGGTCGCGCTGGTCTCGATGCTCGGCGCGTGCTCCGACAACACCCCGGCCCCCGCCGGCAAGCCCGTGTGCGAGGAGATCGTCGAGCGGTGTCACCCGCTCGACACGGGCACCGGCGCGATCCACGAGTGCCACGAGTTCGCCGAGGACTCGGCCACCACCAACGCCCAGTGCACCGCGCGCCGCGCCGAGTGCTTCACGACGTGCACCGCGACCGACGCGGGCGGCGACGCAGCGAGCGACGTGAGCGCCGACGCCACGGGCGGCTGAGCGTGATGACGCTCCCTGCGAGGTGTCCCCCGACACCTCGTTTCGTCTGGCGCGCCCGAGAGGACTCGAACCTCTAACCTCCAGATCCGTAGTCTGATGCTCTATCCAATTGAGCTACGGGCGCGTTGGGGAGCCGATGTCTACCACCGTCGTCGGAAGTGTCAACGAGAAATCTTCGTCGCGCTCAACTTCGTCTCGTCGTGACGAGTACGAGGGGGCGCGCGTCCTCTTGCGACGCGCCGCGTGATCCGTGAGAGTCTCGAACCGCGTGAAGTCCTGTCCGACCTGCAAGGCGAACTTCCCCGGCAAGACCCCGCGGTGCCCGCTCGACGGCACGACGCTCGTCGACGCGGGGCATGACCTGCTCGCGGGCCGCGTGGTCGCGGGGCGCTACCGCCTCATCGACCGCTGCGGCGCGGGTCCCGTCTCGGAGGTCTACCGCACCACCGACGTGCGCACGGGCCTGCTCGTGGCGGCGCGCGTGCTGTCGCAGCCCGTGGCGGCCGACGCGTGGTACCGCGCGCGGCTGCAGGAGCAGGTGCGGTGCTTCCGTCGCGCGGCGCCGCACGACGCGCTGATCCCCGTGCTCGACGTGGTCGACGACATGGGCGGCGGTCGCCCGCTGGTGGTGACCGAGTTCGTCGCCACGCCGCCGCTGCCGCACGTGCTGGTGACGGGCCCCGTGCCGCTCGCGGCCGCGCTCGACGCGGGCGCTCAGCTCGCGGCGCTGCTCGAGCACCTGCACGCGCGCGACGTGCTCGCGAGGGACCTCCGCGCGGGGGCGGTGTTCCTCCCCGCGTCGCCGGGCGCGAAGGTGCGCGTGACGATCGACGCGCTCTCGCCGGGGCTCACCGCGCCGCCCGACCCCGTGCCCGCGCAGAGGTCCCTCGCGCCGCACATGGCCGTCGCGTACCTCTCGCCCGAGCGCATCCGCGGCGAGCCCGGAGCTCCGCCGGGAGACATCTACGCCCTCGGCTCGCTGCTCTTCGAACTGCTCGCCGGGCGACCCCTGTTCCAGGGAGCTCCGAGGGACGTCGTGCAGGCGCACCTCGACGCGCCGCCGCCGGTGCTTCGGCAGGTGCACGCGTCGATGCCCGCGGCGCTCGAGGCGCTGCTCATGCGCATGTTCGCCAAGGTGGCGCGCTTTCGCCCGACGGCCGCCGAGGTGCGCGCGGAGCTCACCGCGGTGCGCGCCGCCGTCGGCTGACCGCGGCGCCCGATGGCCCGCGACGAGACCCGGCGGCGCTTCGTCGAGGCGAGCGCGCTGCTCGCGTCGGTGCGCGACATCGTCGACGAGCGGCCCGAGGGCGCGTCGGTGCCCTCGTGGTGCGCGCGGCGCGGGTGGGGGGCGTTCCTCGCGTCGCTGCCCGACGACGTCGTGCTCGCGGCCGAGCGCGACGGGCTCGCGGCGGTCGCCCCGTCGATCGCGCACGCGCCCGGCGACCTCGTGGCGCTGGCGCGAGAGGTGTCGTACGTGACCGCGCTGCCCGCGGCGCCCTGCTCGCCGTCGGGCGAGGTCGACCCGCGCAGGGCCTCTCCCCGCAAGCGCGCGCAGGTGGCGGCGTTCGCGGCGCTCGCGGCGGGGCTCGCGCGGGGCGCCGCGCGCGTGGTC
>JBDHVF010000371.1:0-7635 GCA_039809605.1 Polyangiales bacterium
GGCTCGCCGAGGCCGAGGCGGGCACCGGGCGCGTGGCGCTGCGCACCCAGCAGGTCGAGGAGGCGCGGGCCGCCGCGGCGCAGGCGCGCGCCGAGCTCTCGGTCGCCGAGGTGGCGCTCGACCGCACGACGCTCCGAAGCGCGAGCGACGGCGTCGTGCTGCGCGTCTCGGTCGACCCCGGAGACTACGTGGCGACGGGCCAGGCCGCGGTGACCGTGGCCGACATCGACCACGCGTGGGTCGCGGCCAACGTCGAAGAGACCGCCGTGGGTCTGCTGCGCCCCGGCCAGACGATGGAGGTCGACGTCGACGAGGGCGGCACGCTGCGCGGGCGGGTCGAGGTGATCACCCAGAGCGCGGCGTCGGTCTTCGCGCTGATCCCCGCGGACAACGCCTCGGGCAACTTCACCAAGGTCGTGCAGCGCATCCCGATCCGCGTGGCGCTCGAGCGCGCGCCAGGCCGCGCGCTGCGCGTGGGCCAGTCGGTCGAGCTGCGCATCCGCGTGAGGTGACGACGATGGCCGCGCGCGACGACGACTACCGCTGGCGCGTGCTCGGCGTGGTGATGCTGGGCACGGTGATGTCGGCGCTCGACTCGAGCATCGTGAACGTGTCGCTGCCGAACATCATGGCCTCGTTCGGCGCGAGCGTCGACGACATCGAGTGGGTCGTCACCGCCTACATGCTCGCGTTCTCGACCTTCATGCCGCTGACGGCGTGGGTGCGCGACCGCGTCGGCCACCGCTGGCTCTACCTCGCGGCCCTCGGGGTCTTCACCGCGGGGTCGGTGCTCTGCGGCGTGGCGTGGAGCCTCCCCGCGCTCATCGCCGCGCGCGTGGTGCAGGCCTTCGGCGGCGGGGCCATCACCCCCACGGGCATGGCGATGATCGCCGAGGTGTTCCCCCCCGAGGAGCGCGGCCGCGCGCTCGGCATCTGGACCGTCGGGGTGATCGTGGGCCCGGCCATCGGCCCGACGCTGGGCGGCTACCTCACCGAGACCCTCGGGTGGCGGTCGATCTTCAACGTCAACCTCCCGATCGGCATCGCGGGGCTCTTCTTCGCCGCGCGCGTGCTGCGCCGCGACCGGCCCCACCGCGCGTCTCACCGGCCCTTCGACCTGCCGGGCTTCGCGCTGCTCACGACCTTCCTCGTGAGCGCGCTCCTCGCGCTCGCCAACGGCAACCACGAGGGCTGGACCTCGCGCTACATCGTCACCTGCGCCCTCGTCGCCGCCTTCTCGTTCGCGGGCTTCCTCGTGGTCGAGACCTCGGTCGAGCACCGCATCCTCGACCTCGGGCTCCTGCGCCACGGGCAGTTCTCCGTGGCGATGGTGGTCACCGCGGTGCGCTCGGTGGCGCTCTACGGCGGAACCTTCCTCCTGCCCCTCTTCATGCAGACGCACATGGGCCTCGACGAGGTGCGCACGGGCATGCTCCTCCTGCCGGGCGCGCTCACCATCGGCGCGATGTCTCCCCTCGCGGGCCGCCTCATGGAGCGCTTCGGCCCGCGCGCGCTCACCGTCGCGGGCCTCGCGCTCACGGCGCTCTTCATGTACCTCTACCGCGACCTCGACGCGACCACGAGCACCTGGGGCGTGCTGTGGCCCACGCTCGTGCGCGGCCTGGGCCTGGGGCTGCTCGTCACGCCCGTGACGGCCGCGGCGATGAACGCCGTGCCCACCTCGCGCGCGGGCATGGCGTCGTCGATGCTCAACCTCGTGCAGCAGGTCGCGGGCTCCGTGGGCATCGCGGCGCTCGCGTCGGTGCTCGGGCACCGCACCACGTACCGCATGGCGCTCGTCGGCGAGGCGATGGACCCGCGCTCGCCCGCCGTCGCCCGCACCACCGCGGCGATCGCCGAGCGGCTGCGCGAGCTCGGGTACGCGCCCGGCGACGCGCGGCTCGCCAGCGGCGCGCTGCTCGGTCGTCACGCCGCGGCCACGGCCTCGGTGGGCGCCTTCGACGATGCGTTCCTCGTGGGGGCGGCCATCGTGCTCGTGGGCATCGTGCCGGCGCTCTGGCTCGCGCCGCAGGTGCGCGCGCGTCGCGCGGCGCCGGGGGCCGCGGCGGCGCACGCGGAGTGAGAGCGTTTCGTCTCGACGTGGCGCTGGGAGACCCGGCGCCGGTCGATCCCCGCGCACGGCGCCGAGGTGAACGCACGCTCCGCCGATGTCCGGTGACGGATCGCGACCCGTCGCCGGACATCGCCTGTGGGCGCAGGTCCCCCGCAACGGCCCCATCGCGCGGTTCGCTACGCGCCGCAAACTCGACGGCCCCGACGCTCGCGCGATAGAGCGCGCGCATGGCAGACGCGCCGGACGCTCCCGCCGAGGACGACGTCGACCTCGCGCTGCGTCACCTCACGCAGCACCTTCCCGACGACCTCGCGCGGGCGCTGCTGCCCGACGCGGCCGTCTTGACGGGCGCGACGTGGATCGAGACGCAGCTCACGGCGCGCCAGCGCCGCATGGACCGCAGCCTGCTCGTGGTGGCCGACGGCCACGCGCGCGTCGAGCACGTCGAGTGGCAGTTGCGCTGGGCGCGCGACGTGCCGTTCCGCGTCTACGAGTAACACGCGCTCCAGTCGCTGGCGCTGCGCGAGGCCGCGGCCCCGGGCGAGCGCGTGCCCCGCGTGCGGAGCACCGTCGTGCTGCTGAGCGGGAGGGAGCGGCCGTGGCCGTCGCGAGGCGCCTACCGCACGTCGCCGCGAGGCGAGCGCTTCTCGGGCGTGCGCTTTGGCGTCGAGGCGGTCTACCAGCGCACGCTCGCGGAGCTGCGCGAGCGGGGCAGCGTGCTCTGGCTGGCGTTCGCGCCGCTCGCGGTCGACGCCACGCCCGAGGCGATGCCCGAGGTGCTGAAGGATCTGCGCGCCCGCACGTCACCGCGGCGCTTCGAGGACCTCGCCGCGGCCATGACGGTGCTCGCCGACGCCGACGCGCGGCGGCGTGGACTGCGCGAAGCGATCACGGCACACTTGCCGCCGGAGCTGGTCATGCATAGCTGGATCTACAGGCAGGGCGAGCAGAAGGGCCTCGAGAAGGGCCTCGAGAAGGGCCTCGAGAAGGGCCTCGAGAAGGGCCGCGCCGAGGGAGCCGCCGAGACGCTGCGCACGGCCATCGGGAAGACGCTCGCCGCCCGCAAGGTCCGCCTGACCGCGACGCGGCGCGAGCAGCTCGCCGCCGAGGAGCGGCTCGACGTGCTCCAGGCGTGGTTCGACCGCGCCCTCACCGCCTCGCGCGCCGCCGACGTCTTCCACGACGCCATGTAGAGCGGGGCCCGACGGGTCTGGCCACCGCTCCAGCCCGCGGGTTCACCCGCCGGGCGCGAGGTCGTGCAGCGCTTCGTGCTCGCTCCAACCGTCCATGACCCTCAGGTTCGGGACCGCGTTCTCGACGACCCCGTTCGCGTCGGGGGCATCGCACGTTCGCGGGGCCCCACGGCCTGCACGGCGAGCGCGCGGAGAGAAGCTCGCGAGGCGCTCCGCTTCGGTGAGCGCGATCGCGCGCGGAGAGCATCGAAGGGGAGATGACCGTCGTCGACGCATCGCCGGGGACGCTCCCCACGCCGAAGCGGCCGTGGGGGCGCTGGGGGCACGCCCTGCTCGCGGCGGCGGTCACGGCCGGCGCGGCGCGCTTCCTCTGGGGCTTCGACTGGAGGTCGCTCGGGGCGACGCTGGGGCGCGCGACGTGGTCGTTCGCCGTCGTCGCGGCGGCGATCAACCTCGGGCTCAACACCATGGCGCGCGTTCTGCGCTGGCGCGCGCTGCTCCCGCCGAGCCCGCGCGACGGACGACCGCCGCCCGTGGGCGAGATGGCGAGCGTGCTGCTTCAGAGCCAGGCCGTGTCGAACCTCCTGCCGCTGCGCGCGGGCGAGGCCGTGCGCGCGATCAGATTGCGCGCGGACCACGGCTACCCGCTGCGCGCCATGGTGGCCACGCAGGCGCTCGAGCGCCCGGTCGAGGCCCTCTCGATGATGACCATGGCCATCCCCGTGGCGCTCCTCCCGGCCTTCGCGTCGCGCGTGGTGCCGCTCATGGGGGTGCTGATCCCCGCGGCGGTGCTCGCGATCGTGCTGGTCACGGCCCTCGCGCGACGGGGGAGGGGCCCGCTCGGGGGCGTGCTCCGCCCGGCAGCCGACGCGGTGGCGCAGCTCCACTCGCCGCGGGTGTGGCTGCGCGCGTACGGGTGGAGCGTCGCGTCGGACCTCCTCGACGCGGCGATGATCGGGCTCTGCCTGGCCGCGGTGGGGCTGCACCTCGCGCCGCCCGCGTGGTGCGCGGTGCTCGTCGCGGTCAACGTCGCGATCGCGGTGCCCGCGGGGCCGGGGCACGTCGGGGTGCTCGAAGCGGGCGCGGTGCTCGCGCTCTCGGCGCTCGGCGTCGACCGCGAGCAGGCGCTGGCCTTCGCGCTGATCTACCACGCGACCCACATCCTGCCGACGACGCTGGGCGGGGCCGTGGCCCTGCTCGCCCGGCGCCGAGAGGAGGCGCAGCCGTGATCGAGACGCTCCCCCCCGCGCAGCGCCCCGACTGGGACGCCTTCGTCGCCTCGCGCCCCGGCGCGACCTGCTACCAATGGAGCGGCTGGAGCGACGTGGCCCGACGCGTCTACCGCCTCTCGGCGCCGATGCTCGTGGCGCGCGACCGGCCGGGCGGCGCCCTGCGCGGCGCGCTCCCGCTGTTCGTCGTCCCCCGCCCGCTCCACCGCTACGTGACCACGGGGCTCTTCGGCGCCTACGGGCCGGTGCTGGCCGACGACGCCGAGGTCGAGGCCGCCCTCCTCGCCGAGGCGCGGCGCTTCACCGATGCGGCGGGCGCGGAGTACCTGCACGTCAAGGCGCTCGGCGACGGCGGGCCGCGGCCCGGCTTCGCGCGGCACGACGTGTGGGTGCGCGCGGTCCTCCCGCTCGACGGCGGCGCCGACGCGGTGTGGGGGCGGTTCAAGAGCTCGATCCGCGCGGCGGTGCGGCAGGCCGAGCGCGCGGGCCTCGAGCTGCGCGAGGGCCCCGCGGAGCTCGCGGGCTTCTACGACGTGCTCGCCGAGAACATGCACCGCAAGGGCACCCCCATCTTCGGCATGGCCTTCATGCGCGCGCTGCTCGACGCGTTCGCCGACCGCGCCGAGGTGGTGACCCTCTGGCGCGACGGCCGCGCGGTGTCGGGCGCCCTCACGCTGCGCGCGGGCGCGACCGTGTGCGTCCCCTTCGCGTCGTCGCGCGCGTCCTCGTTCCACCTGAGGCCCAACCAGCTCCTCTACTGGCGGATCATCGAGCGCGCGTGCGCCGCGGGCCTCGCCGAGCTCGACTTCGGGTCGTCGATGCGCGACACGTCGACCCTCGCGTTCAAGCACCACTTCGGCGCGCGCGTCGAGCCCGTGCCTTCGTACGTGTACTCCCCGTCGGGCCGCCCGCAGGACCTCACCCCCAACAGCGCCGCCGTGCAGGCGGGCGTGCGGCTGATGCGCGCGCTCCCGCGGCGGCTCACCGACGCGCTCGGGCCCGAGGTCTGCCGGCTCATGGCGTGAGGGAGCGTCTCGCGCAATTCGTGTTCGCCCCGGCGCGTTGACGGTCCGGGCGCGAGCGAAGACAACCGCACGCACGATGAGAACGATGCGCCCCCCGCGCAGAGGCCGCGGAGTGACGCCTTCGCCCGTCTCGGGCCACGCCGCCCCCCTCCGCGCCCGGGTCGCCGCCGCGCTCGCCGCGATGTCGCTCGGCGCGTGCATCGACAGCTCCGATCAGCACGCGTGCGACGGCCTCGCCATCGACGCGCCGCCGGTCGCCCGCGACCCGGCCACGGTGACCGTGTGCAACGGCTCGGCGAGCCTGTGCGACCGTCGCTACGACCGGGTGGTGTACCCCACGGCGCACAACGCGATGTCGAACGCCGACGACGGGTGGTACGTGCCCAACCAGCAGCACTCGATCTCGCAGGCGCTCCGTGACGGCGTGCGCGCGCTCATGCTCGACACGCACGACTACCGCGGCGAGGCGTACCTCTGCCACACCGACTGCCGCCTCGGGCGGCGCCCGCTGGCCGACGCGATGTGCTCGGTGCGCGCGTTCCTCGACACGCACCCCGACGAGGTCGTGACGCTGCTCTTCCAGAGCGCGATCTCCGCGGAGGAGACCGCGGCTGGGCTCGCGCGCGGGGGCCTCAGCCGCTACGTCGGCGCGCAGCCCGCGCCGGGGGGCCAGTGGCCGACGCTGCGCGAGCTGATCGCCTCGGGGCGCCGCCTCGTGGTCTTCACCGAGACGGGCGGCTCGTCGCCGCCGTGGTACCTCCCGCTCTACCAGCACTCGTGGGAGACGACCTACGCGTTTCGCACGCCGTCGGAGATGAACTGCGACGGGGGCCGCGGCTCGCCGCGCAACTCGCTCTTCATCCTCAACCACTTCCTCGACGACCCCGTCGCCGGCCCCGACCTGGCGGCGGAGATCAACTACGCGCCGCAGCTCCTCGGGCGCGCGCGCCGCTGCATGGCCGCGACGGGGCACCTGCCCAACTTCGTGGCCGTCGACTTCTACGACATCGGCGACCTCTTCTCGGTCGTCGACGCGCTGAACGGGGCGTCGCCCTGATCCACGCGCTCGCGGTCCCCCAGAGCCTCGTCGCGGTCGACTCGGCGTACGTGGTGCCGGCCGGCGTCGCCTCGCTCGCGCTCGCCGGGGGCGCGGTGCTCACCACGCCGCGCGACGCGGGCATCGACGCGCTGCCCCTGCCGTTCCTCTCCGCGCGCCTCGTGAGGGGCCTGTCGCGCTCGTTCGACCTGCGGGTGCGCTACGACACCGTGCTCGGCCTCGCGCACCGGCTCGGCCTCGAGCTCCGCGCGACCCTCTGGCGCTCGGAGCGCTGGGCCCTCGCGGCGAGCGTCGCCCCGAGCGCGCAGGTGGTGCTCATGCCCTTCCACGGGCTCTACACCAACGGCGACGTGTCGACGCACGCGAGCCTGCTCTCGACCGTGCGCACCGCGTCGATGGCGCTCACCTTCGAGGCCGGCGCCACCGCGCAGTGGCTCACGATCGACCACGCGGGCCAGCGCACGTTCGTCGACTCGCGCCCCGGCGTCACGTACCTCGACGCCGGCGCGCGCCTCGAGTGGCGCGTGAGCCCGTGGCGCACGCTCCTGCTCGGCGTCGACGTGAGCGTGTCGACCAGCCGCGAAGACCCGCTCGGGGGCACGTACCCGAGCGTGTTCTTCGGCGGCACCTGGTCGCGGTGAGCGGCGCGCGGGTCACGCCAGCTCGAACGCGATCGAGGCCGAGCACCCGTCGGGGCGCCGCTCGATCGCGACGCTCCCACGCGTCGTGACCGTGACGTCGAGGCGCGGCGCGGCCTCGCGCGGCGCGACCTCCAGCTCGCACCCGGTCAGCCGCGTGACCTCGAACGCGGTGTAGACCACGCCGTCGGCCTCCGACCGCAGGAGCAGCTCGTCGAGCCACGCGACGAGCAGCGCCTCGTGGTCGGGCGCGCCCAGCGCCCACGGCCCGGCGGCGAGGGGCGCCGCGCGGGTGACGTCCGCCGTGAGCGCCGCGAGCGCGCGCCCGGCCTCGACGAACAGGTCGGGCAGGCCCGGCGCCCGCACGCGCGCCACGACCCGACGCACGCCCGCGCCCCGGAGCAGCCGCAGGAGGCGCG
>JBDHVF010000372.1:0-7626 GCA_039809605.1 Polyangiales bacterium
CAGGGGTCGACCGCGAGCGCCGCGTCGACGGCCGCCGTCACGCTCGCGTCGGCCGGGAGCGCGGGCGGCGCGGGAGGCACGGGCGCGGGCGTGCGCGGGGTCGACGCGCAGCCGAGGGCGAGCGTCACGGCGAGCGCGATGCGCGAGGGGTTCATGCTGCGACGGTAGAGCAGCGGGGGGCGACGTCAACGGCAGACGCGCGAGGGGGGTGGTGCGTCAGAGAGGCTTGTCGACGCGCGCGGTGAGCAGGTCGACGAGGTCCATCTTGGTGACCACGCCGAGCAGGTCGCCCGCGTCGTTCACGACGAGGCCGACCATGCCCTTGGTGAAGATGTCGAGGAGCTTGCCCGCGTCCTCGCCCTCGCGCACCGTGGTGACGCGGCGGAACATCACCTCGGCGACGGCGCTGGTGAGCGACGCGCGCCCGTCGACGAGCTTCTCGAGCACGTCGCTCTCGGTCACGATGCCCACGAGACGCCCCTGCTCGAGCACCGGGAGCTGGCTGATGCCGTGCTCCTTCATGCGCTTGACCGAGTCGGCCACGGTGTCGGAGCTGGCCGCCGTGACCACCGCGCGGCGCGGCAGCGAGCGCAGCAGCTCGCCCACCGAGTTGGTCTCCCACGAGCGCTCGATGAAGCCGTTCTCGCGCATCCACCGGTCGTCGAGGAACTTGGTCATGTAGTTCCTCACCGAGTCGGCGAGGATCACCGCGATGCGCTTGCCCGGCTCGCGCCGCGCCACCTGGAGGGCCGCCCACATCGCCGCGCCCGAGCTGCCGCCGCAGAGCAGGCCCTCCTGCCGGATGAGCCTGCGCGCCATGAGGAACGACTGCCGGTCCTCGGTCTTGATCCACTCGTCGACGAGCGAGCGGTCGAGCACGTCGGGGATGAAGTCGTACCCGATGCCCTCGACCTTGTAGCTGTGAATGGGCCCCGGGCCCGCGAGGATCGAGCCCTCGGGGTCGACGCCCACGACCTTCACGCCGGGGATGGCCTCCTTGAGCTTGCGCGCGACGCCCGTGATCGTGCCGCCCGTGCCCGCGGTCATCACGCAGTAGTCGAGCCTCCCGTCGGTCTGGTCGACGATCTCCGCGCCCGTGCCCTCGTAGTGGGCCCTGGGGTTGTCGGGGTTCGAGTACTGGTCGAGGATGTGCGCGTTCGGCAGGATCTTCTGGAGCTGCCGCGCGACGCCGATGTGGCTCTCGGGCGCGTCCCACGCGGCCTCGGTGGGCGTGCGGATGATCTCGGCCCCGAGCGCCTCGAGCACCACCTGCTTCTCGCGGCTCATCTTCTCGGGCATCGTGATGATCATGCGGTAGCCGTGCACCGCAGCCGCGAGCGCCAGGCCGATGCCCGTGTTGCCGCTCGTCGGCTCGATCAGCGTGTCGCCGGGGCGGATCCTCCCGGCCTTCTGCGCCTCCTCGAGCATGCGGCGGCCGATGCGGTCCTTCACCGATCCGCCGGCGTTGAGGTACTCGCACTTGACCAGGAGCTCGCAGCCCGTGTCGGCGCCGATGCGGCGCAGGCGGACCATCGGCGTGTTGCCGATGGTGTCGAGGATGGAGTCGTAGATCTTCGGCACGGGGCGCTTCTCCTTCATGGGGCGGCGGATCGTAGGTGATCGCGGCCCGCCGGGCCAGACGGTTGCGCCCCTTCGCCGCTACTCGGCGACGCAGTAGAGCGGCACGGTCACGGTGCGCCCGCGCGCGCCGGTGGCCGTCGCCGTGGCGCCGCCGCTGAACGCGATGCGCACCGACGCGCCGCCGCTGCCCGAGAGCGAGACCGCTCCCCCCGCGGCGGGGCACCGCCCGCGGCACCGGCGGTAGTTGGCGAAGGTCACCGTGCCGCTCGCGCCGCCGCCCGAGGTGGTGACCGAGCCGTCGAGGCCGAGGCACGAGCCGTCCCACGTGGCGGTGTAGCTGCCCGAGTTCTGGTACGCGACGCCGCGCGGCCCGGTGCCGTGGCCGTTCACCGTCACCCGCGCCGTGCGCGAGGTGCCCGCGACGGTGACGATCGCCGTGGCGTCGGGCTGCACGCGCGCGCGGTTCAGCGTGAGGTCGCCCGTGACGCGCACCGTGAAGCCCGTGGGCGTGCGCGCGGAGTACGTCGCCACGAGCGTCCCGTTGGCGTTCACGAGGCCGTAGGGGCCCGTGCAGCTCGTGAGCGTCCAGGTGACCGACGCGCCCTGCACGCGGCCGACGGCGCAGCCCGCGGGCATGAGCACCGCGCCCGAGTTCGCGAGCGCCGTCGCGGCCATCGCCTCGGGCGTCGCCGCGGGCGCGGTCGGGTTCGCGACGTCGGTGCCGAGCGCGAGCAGCGAGGTCGACGACGAGGTGCCCTCCGACGAGTCGGCGGCGAGGTCGACCTCGGCGTCGTCGCCCGCGCTCCCACAGGCGGAGAGCGCGGCGGCGAGCACGAGCAGCGAGGCGAACGAGCGGGCGAGGGTCATGCGGTTCCTCCGAAGGTGTGTTGGGTGGACGGCGGGGCGCGAGTGCACGCGACGGGCCGCGCGTGAAGGCGCGCGAAGGTCGCAATTGCAAGGGGTTCTACGCGAGGACGGCGCGCCACGGTGTCGACGGCTTGCAACAGTGGGGGGAGCGAGCGACGGGTGGTCGCCCGGCGTGGTGTGATAGAGATTCGGGCGCGATGTGGGTGAAGCACCTGACGCTGACGAACTTCCGGGGCTTCGAGATGCTGGAGCTGGATCTCGACCGGCCGCTCACGGTGCTCGTCGGCGTCAACGGCTCGGGCAAGAGCTCCGTGCTCCGGGCGATTGTGGTGGGTGTCAGCCGGCTGTGCGGCGGCTCGGGGCTCGCACTCGACGCGCGCGACGTACGTCGAGGCGGTGCCGAGGCGATCGTGAAGGTCGAGCTGCGCCAGGGCTCGTCGCGACGGTGGTGGGTGCAGAGGTTCCCACGAGCGTTGGAGAGCGGCGGTGACAACTTCGGCGATCAGAGCTTCTTCTCCGAGATCGCGAAGCACCGCCCTTTCGCGTTCCTCGTGAGTACAGAGCGCATGCTGACGACCGCCACGTTGCAGCCGACCAGCGAGGGAGGGGGCGTCGATGAGGACGCTGGCACGGTGTCTTCGCGCGTCGGCTACGCGCGCTTCATCGAGTGGTTCAAGGAGCGCGAGGACGTCGAGAACGAGCGCCGCGTCGCCGTGCGCGACTTCAACGTGCAGGACCCGCAGCTCCGCGCCGTGCGCGAGGCCGTCGCCGCGCTCATGCCGGGCTTCGAGAACCTCCGCATCCAGCGCGACCCCGCGCCCGCGATGGTCGTCACCAAGGACGGCGTCGAGCTCCGGCTCGACCAGCTCTCCGACGGGGAGCGCAACCTCGTGGCGCTCGCGGGCGACCTCGCGCGTCGCATGGTGATCGCCGATCCGTCGAGCGAGGCGCCCCGCGAGACCGAGGGCGTGATCCTCATCGACGAGGTCGAGCAGCACCTTCACCCCGCGTGGCAGCGGCGCGTGATCCCCGCCCTGCGCAGGGCCTTTCCGAGGGCGCAGCTCATCGTGACCACGCATTCGCCGCAGGTGCTCTCGTCGGTGCCCGCGTCGTCGATCGTGCTGCTCGACAGCTTCTCGGCGCTGCCCGTGACCGCCGCCACCGAGGGGCGCGACACGAACGCGATCCTGCGCGAAGTCTTCGGCGTGCCCGAGCGCCCGCAGCCCCAGCTCGACGAGGTGCGCGCGATCCGCGCGCTCATCGACGACGACCGGCTCGACGAGGCGCGCGCCCGCCTCGACGAACTCGCGGCGGCCCTCTCGGAGGCCGACCACGACGTCGTCGCGCTGCGCATGCGCATGCACGTCGCCGAGGCCGCGGAGTGAGGCACGTTCGCAAGCGCGGGGCGCCCCCCGAGCTGACGACCTACCGCGCGCAACCGGGCGCGCGCTACGACGGCGACAGCGGCTTTCCTCCGGTGAAGAAGGCCATTCGAGAGGCCCTCGTCGCGGAGCAGCACGGGCTGTGCTGCTACTGCAACCAGCGCATCCATCCGGCTGAGCAGGGCATGCGCATCGAGCACCGGGTGCCGCAGAGCGTCGACCCGGCCCGCGACCTCGACTGGCGCAACCTGCTCGGCGCGTGCTGTGGCAATGAGGGGCCAGGGGAGACCCACTGCGACGTGGCGAAGGGCGACCAGCAGATCACGCTCGACCCCGCGCAGGAGTCGCACGTCGCGACGACGACCTTCACCTCGGAGGCCAGGCTCACCTCGACGCGCGAGGGCTTTCGGCGCGACATCGACGACGTGCTGCGGTTGAACTGCGAGCTGCTCGTAGAGCGCCGTCAGCGGGCGCTCGACGCGTACATCGAAGCGCGCACGGCTCGCTACACGGGCACGATGAAGCGCGAGACCTTCGCGCGCTGGCTCGACGAGCTCGACGCGGTGCCCGAGGGCCACGCCCTACCGCCGTTCGCGAGCTACCTGCGTTGGTGGCTCGCGCGAAAGGTCCGCCGCTCGGCGCCCGGCGCGTGATCGCGTCACCGCGCGGCGCGCGGGTGCACGACGCGCGGCAGCGCCACGCCGACCGCGGTGCCGACGGTGGCGCCCGCGAGCACGTCGGTGGCCCAGTGCATGTCGGCCGCCATGCGCATCACCGCGGTGCCCGTGCCGAGGATGGCGCCCGCGACGGCGACCCCGCGCGCGCCGCGGTGGCCCCGCAGGTGCGCGAGCGTGGCCCCGGCCGCGACGAGCGCGCAGGCGAGCGACGTGTCGCCCGAGAAGAACGACAGGAACTGCTCCACGGGCGTCGCGGCCGCCTCGGTGAGCGCGCCGCGGCCGAAGTGAAAGCCCGGGCGCTGGCGGGCCGCGAGCTTCTTCACGCAGTCGGTGAGCGCCACCGTGAGGAGGAAGGCGTTGAGCACGATGGCGGCGTCTTGCGCGGCGTGGGCGCGCCGGCGGGCGCGGAGCGCGGGCGCCACGACCGCGCCGAAGGCCAGCATCGGCGCGAGCACCATCGAGAGCACGTGGCTCACGGTCGCCGGCAGGCGCGGGGCGCGGGCCACGACGAGGTCGCGCATGGCCGCGTCGAAGACGTTGACCTGGCACCAGCCGCAGGCCGTCGCCGGGTCGCCCGCGGCGGTGCTCAGGGCCACGAAGGTGACGACGATCGCGACGAACTCCGCGACGAGCACGAGGGCGGCGGTGCGTCCGAGCTCGTGCGGCCCCGCGGGCTGTGAGGGGGAGGGCATTGCGGCGCCTCGTCGCGTAGACCGCCGCGCGCGCGACGTCAACCGAGGCCCCGCGCGCGGCCCTGCGGTACGATCGCGCGCCCGCGCCGCGAGGGACGCGCCGCGGCCCCGAGGACGTGACCCATGACCGACGCCACACGCAGGATCGCGTCGCCGCGCGACGCCGCGACGACCCGACGCTTCAAGGTGCAGGTGACGGCGGGGCCCGACGCGGGCGCCGAGGCGTGGTCGGTCGACGGCAGGCTCGTGGCGGGCACCGCCGAGGGCGCCACGCTGCGCGTGACGGACCCGACGGTGTCGCGCTTCCACGTCGAGTTCGAAGCGGTCGACGACGGCGTCGTGGTGCGCGACCTCGGGAGCACCAACGGCACGCGCCTCGGCGCGGCGTGCGTGCGCGAGGTGGTGGTGACCGACGCCGTGTCTCTGGAGGTGGGGCGCTCGCGGGTGCAGCTCGCGGCGGGCGCCGAGCGCGCGCCGCTGCCGCTCAGCGCGCGGAGCTCGTTCGGCGCGCTCATGGGGGCGTCGGCCCCGATGCGCGCGGTGTACACGGCCCTCGAGCGCGCCGCGCCCACGAGCGCCCCGGTGCTCGTCACGGGCGAGAGCGGCACCGGCAAGGAGCTCGCCGCCCGCGCCGTGCACCTCGCCTCGCCGCGCGCGGGCGAGGCGTTCGAAGTGGTCGACTGCGGAGGCGTGCCCCCGACGCTCATCGAGGCCGAGCTCTTCGGCCACGAGAGGGGCGCGTTCACGGGCGCCGTGGGCGAGCGCGAGGGCGCGTTCGAGCGGGCCGACGGGGGCACGCTCTTCCTCGACGAGCTCGGCGAGCTGCCGCTCGAGGTGCAGCCCAAGCTCCTGCGGGCCCTCGGCGAGCGCGAGGTGCGGCGCGTGGGCGCGCGGCAGGTGCGCAAGGTCGACGTGAGGGTCGTGGCCGCCACCAACCGCGACCTGCGCGTCGAGGTCAACGCCGGGAGGTTCCGCGCCGACCTGTTCTATCGCCTCGCGGTGATCCAGGTGCGCATGCCGTCGCTGCGCGACCGGCTCGACGACCTGCCCACGCTCTGCCGCGCGCTGCTCGACGTGATCGGCCGCGAGCGCGGGGTCGACGTGGCGGGCATCGAGCTCGACGCGGCCATGTGGCAGCACACCTGGCCGGGCAACGTGCGCGAGCTCAGGAACTACCTCGAGCAGCTCGTGATCCTGCGGGTGCCGCCGACGTTCGAGACGGTGTCGCCCTCGCCGGCCGACCCCGGCGCGCTG
The DNA here is from genome assembly GCA_039809605.1 of Polyangiales bacterium. Lineage (GTDB taxonomy): Bacteria > Myxococcota_A > Polyangia > Polyangiales > CAISKJ01. Next base: position 6,454 of record JBDHVF010000372.1, read on the forward strand.
CTCGCGGGCATCGAGTCGCTGCCCTTCTCGGCCGCGCGCGACGAGCTCATGGCGCGCTTCGAACGGCTCTACGTGACGCGGCTGCTCGAGCGCACCGCGGGCAACGTCGCCGAGGCCGCGAGGGTGTCGGGCATCTCCCGCGCCACCCTTTTCCGAATGATCCGCCGCAGGGACCTGCGCCGCGAAGGTGACTAGCGCACGGCCCCGAGGGGTATAACTCCGGGCGGGACCGCCCATGTCGTTCGAACCCCCGCCTCCGAGGGACTCGCGCCACCCCGAGCACTTCGGGCGCGGGCGCTACAAGGTGCTGCGCGCGCTGGGCGAGGGCGGCCAGAAGGTCGTCTACCTCGTGCGCGACACCGCGCTCGACCGCGACTGCGCGCTCGCCCTCGTGCACGACGGCTGCCTCACGACCGACGACGCGCGGCGCCTGCGCGCCGAGGCCCGCGTCCTCGCGCGCATCGGCCCGCACCCGCGCGTGGTGACCGTCTTCGACACGGGCGAAGACGACGGGCGCGCGTGGCTCGTGTGCGAGTACGTGCCCGGCGGCGACCTGGCCGCGGCGCTGCGCGAGGCGGGAGGCGCCCTCCCGGTCGACCGCGCCCTCGCCGTCGCGCGCGGCGCGCTCGAGGGCCTGGCGTTCGTGCACGGCCACGGCATCGTGCACCGCGACCTCAAGCCCGCCAACCTCTGGTTCGACCCGCGCGGCGAGGTGAAGCTCGGCGACTTCGGCCTCGCGCACGCGCCCGGCCGCTCGCTCGTCACGGCCCTCGGCGAGGTCACCGGCACGCCCGCGTACATCGCGCCCGAGCAGCTCGAGGGCCGCGAGCCCGACGGGCGCGCCGACCTCTACGCCCTGGGGTGCGTGCTCTACGAGATGCTCACCGGGCGCCCGCCGTACACGGGACCTCCCGTGGCGGTGATCTCGCAGCACCTCAACGCGCGGCCCGCGCCGCCGAGCCGCCACGCGCCCGAGGTGCCGCCCGCGGTCGACCGCTTCGTGCTCTCGCTCATGGCGCGCTCGCCCGACGACCGCCCGCCCTCGGCGCAGGCCGCGATCGAGGCGCTCGACCGCGTCACGCGCGCCGTCGCGCTCGGCGGCGAAGACACGCCCGTGCCCTCGCTCGAAGCGCCGGCGCCCGAAGCGCCCGTCGCGTCGACGCCGGTGTCGGC
>JBDHVF010000373.1:0-7606 GCA_039809605.1 Polyangiales bacterium
GAGGTTTCTGACTAGCTGGGCACCGAACTGCGTCGGACCCCCGGGGATGAAACCTGCGCAGGAGGTTTCTGACTAGGTCACGATCTGCAGGGCGAGCTCGATCTCGAGCTTGAGGACCTTCGAGATGGGGCAGCCCGCCTTTGCGGCGGCCGCCGCTTCCTCGATCCTGGCCTTGTCGGCGCCGCGCGCGGTCACCCTGGTGGTGAGCGCGCTCCTGGTCAGCGTCTTGTTCTCGAAGGTGATGTCGCAGGTCGTCTCGATCGCCTCCGGGGTGATGCCCCGTTCGGCGAGCTGCGCCCCGACCGCCATGCTGAAGCAGCTCGCGTGAGCGGCCGCGATGAGCTCCTCCGGGTTCGTTCCTGGAGCGTTCTCGAAGCGGGTCTTGAAACTGTACGGCGTCTCCTTGATCACTCCGCTGGCGGTCCCGAAAGTCCCCTGGCCATCCTTGAGGCTCCCCTTCCATACGGCGTTGGCGCTGCGCTTCATGGTGATTCTCCCTTTGCTGTTCTGGTGAGTCTGCGGACGGTGTGTGTGCCGCGGCCGTACTCATAAAGCCAGCCTGCGTTCGCGACTACGGGTTGGGGGGTCAATGGCCTCATGAACGTGATTCATCAATCTCTGATACGGTTGCGCGATGCCCAGGGATCGGAAGGTGATCGACGTCGCGGACGCCACCCACGGACTCCAGTTGCTGGTCGCGATCGCCGACAGTGGGTCGTTCACCGCGGCCGGAGCGCGGCTGGGGTTGACGCCTTCGGCGGTCAGCAAGGCGGTGACGCGCATCGAGGAGCGTCTCGGGAATCGGCTGCTCCAGCGAACCACGCGCCGGGTGTCGTTCACCGACGCCGGTGAGGCCTACGTCGCGCGCGGGCGGCACTTGATCGCCCAGCTCGAGGAACTCGAGCGTGAGACCTCGTCGCGCGACACGAACATGCGCGGGTCGCTGCGGGTCTCGGCGCCGACTGTCTACGGTTCGATGAAGGTCGCTCCGCTGCTCGTCGCCCTCGCTCGCAAGCACCCGGGGCTCGACGTGCAGCTCCAGTGCGAGGATCGGCCCGTGGACATGATCGTCGAGCGCATCGACGTGGCGGTGCGCATGACGACCACGCTGCCCGCCGAGTTCGTCGCGCGCCTGCTCACCGAGGATCGGCGCGGACTCTACGCCAGCCCGGCCTACCTCCGGGAGGCGCCGGCGGTGCGCACGCTCGACGACCTCGGTTCGCACGCACACATCGCGTACCGGAGCGCGCCGAGCACCCTGCGCCGCGGCCGGGTGGTGTTCGCCTCCGACAACATCCTCGCCGCACGGGAGGCGGCGCGCGGAGGCCTCGGCATCGCCGAACTTCCCCACTACCTCGCGCGCGACGACGTGGCGGAGGGCGTGCTGCGCGAGCTTCTCCCTGGCTCGCTGCCCTCGACCAGAAAGATCTACGCGCTCTACTTGCGATCGCGCTACCTGCCGCCGCAGGTGCGCGCGTTCGTCGACCTGCTCGTCCGTGACGCCGCAGACACATGACCCTGCCGTGGTTGGACGGAGCGACCCGAAGGTCATGGCCGCGGGTGATGCGCGCGAGGAGCGCGGCGGCGCAACGGGCGGCGGGCCCCGATGTCAGGACGCCGCGGCGCGCGGCGCGGTCTTCGTGACCTCGGCGCGCCACACCTCGGGACCGTCGCCGATCTTCCGGAACGAGAAGGTCCCCGCGGGCTCGCTCTCTTCGAGCGCGTAGTACATGCAGCTCGGATCGTGGTCGAGCGTGATGCGCAGCGTCGCGCCGGGCGGGAGCGCACGATAGGCGCCGAGGATGGTGCCCAGCCGGTCCTTCGGCTCGACGTCTCGCACGTCGACCTCGTGCTCGCCCGAGGGATGCCCCGAGCCGCAGCCCGTGCTCTTTCGAGAGGCGAGCCAGTCGCGCCAGCGAGGCAGCTCCGCGGGCGCGCTCGGCGTGAGAACGATCGGACCGACGTACCCGGAGATCGCCAGATCGACGAGCAACGGACCGATGCCGCGCCCGTCCTGCTGGTGCTGCTCCGGGCCGCCGCCGTGGAGACGTACCAGGCGCAGGTGCCTGCGTGCGGCGAGGAGCACCGCGCCCGAAGCTCCGAGATCCTCGGAGCTTGGGCGCAGCTCCCACGCGAGCCCGACGCAGGCCGGATCGCCCGCGCCCTCCAGCGCCGCCGTCACCGCGAGGACCTGCTCGAGGTCGGTGCCGAAGCCGACGAGGAGCGTGCCCCCCGCGTCGGCGAACACCCGCGCGAGCCTCGCGAGAGAGCCCGCGGTCACCTCGTCGAGCGGGGCCGATGCGGGCACCCCGAGCTCGGCGGACAGCCGGGCGAGCGACCCCGCCGCGGAGTCGTCGAGGCGCTCGGCGCGGAGCGCGACGACCCGGTGCCCGGCCGCACGGACCCGCGCAGCCAGGGTGGGGGTGTCCACGGGGGATGCGATGACGAGCTCGATCCCGTCGAGCCCCCGCGCCCGACACGCGGCGTCGAGCGCGTCGAGCTCGATGCCGGGCGCCGCCGCCGCGCTCAGGGACAGCTTCACGCTGCGCTCTTCGCGATCACGACGCGCCAGACCACGGGGCCCTGCTCGACGTAGGTCCACTGGAACAGCCCGGGGCGCGTCGCCTCGAACTGCCGACGCAGCGGGAAGGGATCGTGGTCGTTGATCAGCGTGAAGGACTCGCCCGCGCCGAGCGCGTCGAAGGTGCGGAAGATGGCGGGGTGCTTCTCGCGCGGGGGAACGATGCGGATGTCGAGTTCGATGGTGGACGTGGTCATCTGATCTCTCTCTCTCTCTTCTCAATCGGGCCTGTGGTGGATGAACAGCCGTACGAGGTCGGCCGACTGCTCGCGGATTTCGTAGACGAAGCCCTGCTCGTCCAGCTTGGGCAGCAGGAACTGGGGCACGCGGACGTTGAGCTGCACCAGGGTCTTCCCGCGCGGCATCGTCGCGAGCACCTCGAAGGTGCGGATCATCGGCTCCGGGGGCTCGAGGCCGCGCACGTCGAGGACGATCACGTCATCCTCCGCGTGCTCGCTCGGGGCGCTCACCCGCTCGGGCGAGCGGTCGCCCTCCGCGCGGAAGAACCACACCCGCCAGTCGTCGGCCGCGAGCTGCTCGGTGAAGTGCGCGAGGCCCTTCTTGGCGAACACCCCGTAGAGCGGGGCCGGCTCGAAGATGGCCCGGATGCGAAGGATCGACCCCGGGGGCAAGGTCCGAGCGGCGCTCATGATCCGCGCGAAGGGCTCGACGCCCGACCGGAGATCGTCGCGCACGTCGAGGTCGACCAGGGCCGAGGGCGGCACGGCGAGGAGCGCAGCCGGAACCGCCGTCGGCGTGAACCCCGGCTGCGTCCGCGCCGGGGGCGCCGGGGGCTGCTCGTCGAGCGCGCGGTTGAGCCGCTCGACCAGCACCGTCGCGTCGAGCCCCGCGATCTGCGCCGCCTGCGCGACGGTGACCCGCGGCGCCATGTTCTTTCGCAGCGAAGGGCTACGCAGGCCCTCGAGCGGCGGCGCGGCGGCCGCGAGCACCTCGATGAGCCGCTCGTCGCGCGCGAGCACGGTCGACAGTCTGTCGGTGGCGCGGATCACAGCGACCCCCGCTTCGCGAGGCCGGGGTGCCAGGGCGGCTCCCAGACCAGGTTCGTCACCACCTCGCGGACGCCCGGCTCGGCGCCCACGGCGCTCACGATGCCGTCCGTGATGACCCGCTCCATGGGGCATCCCCGCGTCGTCAGCGAGAAGGTCACGTCGACCGAGTCGCCGTGGATCTCGACGTCGTAGACGAGCCCCAGCGTCACGATGTCCAGGCCGATCTCCGGGTCGATCACCGCGCGCAGCGCGGAGTAGATGGGCTCGGTCGTAGAGAGTGCGATGTCGTTCATGCGACCTTCCTCAGCGCGACGCGCGCGATGACGATCACCTGCAGCCAGGCCCCCGCCGCGAACACGATCGCGGCGACCCGCGCGAGCACCTCCGATTGGAGGAAGGTGCCCAGGCCCAGGCCCGCGATGCCCGACGCCAGCAGCGCGGCGTCGAGGAGCGCCACCCGCTCGGAGAACAGCTCCGAGACCTTCGGCACCTTGCGCTTGCCGAGCAGCGGCCCGTAGCGATGGTTCCAGACCAGGAACGGAATGATCTTGTAGTAGTGGCCCGCGACGAAGAGCGTGACGGCCCCGAGCACCACGACGAAGTACGTCGTGAGCAGGCGGAGGTCGGCCACTCCACGGGTGAGCGCGAAGGGAGCGAGCACGAGCGCGAGCCCGAGCCCGAGGACGCCCGACGCGGCGAGGCGCATCCCAGGGTCGATGGACTTGCGCTGCCTGTGCTTGAAGAAGGTCGCGACCTGCACGAGGAGCGCGACGACGCCGCAGGAGCCGAGCGCTCCGGCGGCGGCGAGGCGAGCCCCGCCGCCCCACGGGACGGTGAGCAGCGCCGCGCTGCCGAAGAGGAGGGCGACGGCGGCCCACGCCGCGCGCTCGCTGGCCCCGTGGCTGAGCAGGAACATCGGCAGCAGCCGGTGGGCGACCCCGACGACGACCATGAGCACGAAGCCGACGAGCGCGATGTGGGCGTGCTGCCCGATGGTGCCGAAGCGGTCGGCGAGCCCGCCGTCGTGAAGGTCGAACGCGAGCGCGACGCCGTAGGCGGGCGTCGCGAGCAGAAAGACCGACGCGCCGGCCAGGGCCCACCAGGTGAGGCTCCGCTCTCGAACCGGGATGAGCGTGGCGGCCAGGTTCACCGCGAAGACCGTGAACGCGAGCGAGAGGCAGAAGGCGCCGAAGAGCAGCAGCGATCGCTGCGAGGCCACCAGCGCGACGACGAAGGTCGCGACCCCCAGCGTCAGCGACGCGAAGGACAGGTGCACGAGCCGCGGAAACCGGATCGAGCGCCCGACGGCGACCGGCAGGAACTGGCAGAGCGCGCCGAAGATCGAGAGCACGATCCAGCCGAGGGTGAAGAGGTGCACCAGCGCGATGACGCGCGGCACGAAGAAGTAGCCGTGCGAGAGGTCGGGCGCCGCGAGCACGAGCCCGGCGGCCCCGAGCGCGTAGAAGACCAGCGCGGCGACGAAGTGCTGACCCGGGAGCCACGGCGGGACGAGCTTCGAGGGCGCGAAGCCGACCACGGGGGCCGCCGCGCGCGAAGCTCTCATCGTCAGGATGCTGGAGGTGGTCGGGAGCATTGACTGCCCCGGCCGACTGCACGGTGGGTGCCAGACCGGAGCTCAGCCTCTTCGGCGGATGTGATCGAGCTTGCGGTAGAGCGTGCGCGCGGAGACTCCCAGCGCCCTCGCCAGGCTCGCGCGGTCGCTCACGCGGGTCTCGGCCCAGCGCAGGTAGTCGCTCTCGATCTGCTCGAGCGGGCGCACCTCGGAGACCGCGAAGGGGCCCTCGGCGGAGAGGCCCCCGCGAGGTACCGGCGACCCGCCCCCCGCGAGGCCGGGCGGCAGGTGCTCGACGCGCAGCTCCTCGCCGTCGGCGAGCAGCGCCATGCGATCGAGGACGTTCCTGAGCTCTCTCACGTTTCCCGGCCAGTCGTGCCGTACGAGCTGCGCCAGCGCCTCGGGGTCGAGCCGCTTCGGGGGCTGCTTCTTCGCGAGGAGCGCTCCGCAGAGCACCGCGACGTCGCCCGTCCTCTCTCGGAGCGGCGGGAGCACCACGGGGAAGGCGTTGATCCGGTAGTAGAGGTCCTGGCGAAACGTGCCCTCGCGGACCATCGCGGCGAGGTCGCGGTGGGTGGCGCACACGAGCCGGAAATCCGCCCGATGCGGCTCCGTGCCTCCGACCTTGCGGAAGGTCCCCGACTCGAGCAGCCGCAGCAGCTTCACCTGGACCGCGAGCGGGACGTCGCCGATCTCGTCGAGGAAGAGCGTGCCGCCCGCGGCCGCGTCCACGAGGCCCCGCTTGGCCTTGTTCGCGCCGGTGAAGGCGCCCTGCTCGTAGCCGAAGAGCTCGGACTCGAAGAGCGTCTCCGGCAGGCCGCTGCACTCCACGGGCATGAACGGCCGCTGCCTCCGCCCGCTCATCTGGTGGAGCGCGTGGGCCGCGAGCTCCTTGCCGGTCCCCGACTCGCCGAGGAGCAGCACCGGCACCTCGCTCGGGGCGGCCCGTTGCAGCAGACCGAGCGCCCGCAGAAAGCTCGGGGAGCGCCCGACGAACGGCCCCTCCTCGGCCCGCGCCTCGCGGATCTCGTGGATCCGCTCGAGGAAGCAGGTGATCCGGCCGTGGTCGTCGAGGATGGGCTCGACCTCGACGTCGACGTACCGGGGCCCGCTCGCGCCGTGCTGGATGTGAAAGACCCGCTGCCTCCGGCCGGTCTCCATCGTCGCGCGCAAGGGGCAGGGATCGCCGTTGTGGTCGCAGGGAGAGTCGAACTCCCGCGAGGCCGCGTAGCAGGTCCGGCCGACCTCGCCGTACTTCTTCCGATAGGCCGGGTTCGCCGCGAGGATCTGGTGATCCATCGCGATCAGGATCGCGGGCTCTGGGACCTCGTCGAGCATCGCGCGCAGGTCGGCGCCGATGGAGGGGGCCTTCGTTCGGATCTGGAGGAGCATCGTGGGGGAGCCTTCACTGCCACGGCTGCCAAGATCGGCACGCCGTCGGTGACAGATATGGCACATCGGGCTCCTGGTGCCCATCGCGGAGATCCCACCCCTGGCTGGCACGACCCTGGCTGAAGCCCGCGCGTATGGCCAATGAGAGATCGTGTGCGTGGAGCGCCGTCGGGACCGAGGGCGGGGAGGGGCGAGCCCGATGACCCCGCCGGAGGTGACCCTCACGGAGGCGGCGCTGGATGCGATTCGCGAGGCCTCGCGGGATGCCCGGAAGGGGGAGGTGCTGCGGCTGGCGATCGACGCGAGCTTTCAATACGACCTCTGCTTCGGCGCCATCGAGCCGGACGACGTCGTCATCGTCGCAAGCGGGCTCGAGCTCGCGATGGACCCGCGCAGCGCGCGGCGGGCGAACGGGGTGAGGATCGACTTCGTCGACGGCCCGTATGGCGTGGGGTTCAAGATCGAGAGCCCCAACCGGGGGAGCCCGATCAAGGGCGTTCACCCGGCCGACCTGGTGCGATGGCTGGAGAAGGACGAGAGGCTCCAGCTCATCGACGTGCGGCCCGAGGCCGAGCTCGCCAGGGCGAGGGTGAAGGTCGCCCGGCGGCTCGATGCCGCGTATCGCGCGGAGCTCGACGCGCTCTCGAAGGACGCGAAGCTGGTCTTTCTGGCCCACCACAGCAGCGGCGCGCAGGAGGCGGCGCGGTCGTACTACGACCGGGGGTTCCGCAACGTCTGGTACGTGGTCGGCGGCATCGACGGCTGGGCGACGATGGACCCGGCGGTGCCGCGCTACTGACACCAACCGCAGGTCAATCTGGTCGCTTTCGCGCGTGCGACGTGTCGCCCACTCGCGCAGCGGCGCGCCTTCGCGGAGCCCCCACCCAACGCTGCCGCGCACCTTCGCGGAGCCCCCACCCAACGCTGCCGCGCACCTTCGCGGAGCCCCACCCAACGCTGCCGCGCACCTTCTCGGAGCCCCCACCCGCGCTGCCGCGCGCCCCGCCCCCGCGGAGCGAGGGCGTGGCTGAGCGTGCTGAAACGAGGTGA
>JBDHVF010000374.1:0-7596 GCA_039809605.1 Polyangiales bacterium
CCTCGCAGCCGTTGGAGGGGTCGCCGTCGCAGTCGCCGGAGCCCGCGGCGCACGCGAGGCCGCAGGCGCCCGCCGCGCAGGTCGCGTTCGAGCGCGGGCCCGAGGGGCACGCGTTGCCGCACGCGCCGCACGAGGCCGGGCTCGTCAGGTCGGTCTCGCAGCCGTCGACCGCGGCGCCGTTGCAGTCGGCCCAGCCCGGCGCGCACGCGCCGACGCCGCACGCGCCCGCGGCGCACGCCGCGAAGGCGTGGGGCAGGTCGCAGCGGTTGCCGCAGCCGTTGCAGTTGAGCGCGTCGCTCCGCAGGTCGGTCTCGCAGCCGTCGGCGTCGACGCCGTCGCAGTCGGCGAAGCCCGCGAGGCACGCGCCGACGCCGCACGCGCCCGAGACGCACACCGCCGACGCGTGCGGGCGCTCGCAGCGGTAGCCGCAGGCGCCGCAGTTGCTCACGTCGCTGCCCGCGGTGCGCACCTCGCAGCCGTCGCTCGGGTCGCGGTCGCAGTCCTCGTAGCCCGCCTCGCAGGCGCCCATGGCGCACGCGCCCGCCGCGCACGTCGCGGCGGCGTGGTCGAACGAGCACGCGACGTCGCAGCGGCCGCAGTGGGCGACGTCGGTGGCGAGGGCGACCTCGCAGCCGTTGGCCTCGCTGCCGTCGCAGTTCGCGAGGCCCGCGGCGCACACCATCGCCGAGCACGCGCCGAGGATGCACGTGCGCCCGTCGGTGCAGGCGCGGCCGCACGCGCCGCAGTTGCGCGGGTCGTCGGCGACGCCCCGCTCGCAGCCGTTGGCGCGGTCGCCGTCGCAGTCGGCCCACCCCTCGTCGCAGGTGAGCGCGCACGAGCCCGCGGCGCAGGCGGGCGACGCGTGCGGTCCCGACGCGCACGCGGCGCCGCACGCGCCGCAGTCGGTCAGCGTGGCGGTCGAGGTCTCGCAGCCGTTGGCGGCGGCGCGGTCGCAGTCGGCCCACCCCGCGTCGCACGACGAGAGGGCGCACGCGCCGTCGACGCACGCGGCGGTCGCGTTCGAGAGCGAGCACGCGGCGCCGCGCGGGGCGGCGGGGTTGGAGCACATCCCGTCGGCGGGGTCGCACGCGCCCGCGACGTGGCACGCGTCGCTGGCGCGGCAGGTCACGCCGAGGCACTCGCAGGCGTCGCCCTGGCCGTCGGTGTTGGTGTCGCGCTGGTCGGGGTTCGAGACCGTGGGGCAGTTGTCGCGCCAGTCGAAGACGCCGTCGCGGTCGCCGTCGACCGCGGCGCGCTCGATGCGGAACTTGATGCGCAGCACCCTGCCGTTCACCAGCGGGGCGAAGTTCTGCGTGTCGACGGAGCGGAACTCCCGCTCGTTGCGCACGACGTCGAGGTCGGCGAAGCCGAGCTCGCGCGCGCCGCCCCCCGCGGCGGGCACGAACACGCGCACGCGGTAGAGCGCCGCGAGCGAGAGGTGCGCGTTGTTGGTGAACCAGCGGGCGTAGTAGTAGTCGTCGCGGTCGTCGTCGCCGTCGTCGTCGTCGCGGTCGCACGGGCGGTCGCGCTCGTGAACGCGCAGGCGCTCGCGGCTCGGCCCCGACGTGGCGGTGAAGGTCGCGAGCGTGCGGATCGTGGTGCCGTCGCTGCGGATCTCGTCGACGCGGACCGTCGGCGCGGCGCCCCAGACGTTCTCGCCGTAGCTCGCGGGGCGCGGCACCATCGGCGGCAGAAAGATGAAGCCCGCGGTGCCGCCGTTGTGAAGCTGATCGTAGATCAGGTCGTCGCGGCCGCGCCCCGAGGGCTCGGCGGACCCGCCGTCGGTACAGCCCGCGAGCGCGAGCGGCGCGAACACCGCCACGAGACGGAACGCTCTACCCCTCTTCTTCGACCCCATCGATCTCTCCTCCCATCGCGACCCCTGCGCGCGAGGCGACAACATCGCCTCACCGTGACGCGGGCCTCGCCCGCGGGATCATCGAGATGGGTCGAAGGTCGGGAGCTTCATCGCACCTTCGATATACCAGAGAGAGAAGCGCTTGAAACCGCTGGTACGGCGTGGTGAGGGTTTGTCCTCGCGCGGGGAAAGTCTGCGTCGATCTACGGCGCTGCTGGTGATCGCGCGTCTCGGGACGCTGCTTCGGCGCGCTGCTTCACGCCGAGCAGCATGCGCCGGTCCATGGCGAAGCCGACGGGCTCGAGCAGCGCGGGCCCGAGCGAGAGGCGCGTCGCGAGGTCGTCGGAGCACGCGCAGCGGTAGCGGCTCACGACGCGGCAGCGGCCCTCGTCGGTGGGCTCGACTTCGAAGAGCCAGGTGACCTCGGCCCAGGCCCGGCCCTCTCGCCGCGCGGCCTCGTCGGCCGCGGCGTGGGCGAGCATGTGCCGCCCCGGCTCCACGGAGACGACGCGCATCGGCGGCATCTTCGGGTGCAGCACGAGGCCGTCGCCCTCGCGGTGGGCCCACTCGGCGTGCACCGACTCGGCGTTGCGGAGCGCGCATCCCGCGAGGTTCTCGAGCGCCTGGTAGCTGTAGAAGCCGCCGCGGTCGGCGCCGATCTGCGCCACCCACGGCCACACGGCGTCGGCGGGCGCGTCGACCTCGACCGCGTGCGTCCAGCCCCAGCGGGCGTCGGGCACGAGCTCGTCGCCGACGCGCGGCCGCGCCGCGGACTCTGCGTCGAGGCCCCAGTGGCTCCGGCGCCCGCGCAGGAACGGGGTGAGCCACGCGAGCGCCATCACGGCCGCCCCTCCGGCGCCCTCGAGCGCGTCGCGCCAGTCGTCGCGCGGGAGCCTCGCCTCGGCGCGCGCGGCGAGGTGCCGGAGCTGCGCGGTCTGCATGAAGCGGTGGACGGGGCGGATCCACGCCGCGTGCAGCCTCCCCCCGGCGGCGAACGCGGCCCTGGCGCGCACGTGCAGCCGCGTGGAGCTCGCGTCGAGGGGCTCGAGCGCGAAGGCCCAGGTGACGTGCCAGTAGCGCTCGGGCCGCGGCGACGCGAAGGGGAGCTGGCGCCCCGCGTCGGCGTCGTAGAGGCCTCCGAGCACGAGGGTACGCGGCGCGTCGACGCGCAGCACTTCGAAGCCGTCGTCGCCGTCGGGCGTGGCGGGCAGCACGTCGCCGACCGCGAGGCGCTGGAGCTCGGGGTGCACCTCGCGGGCGCTGCGCGCGCCGCCGTTGTCGAGCGCGTCGACGGAGTAGTAGCCCGCGCGGCGGCAGCCCATCTGCACGAGCCACGGCCAGATGGCCTCGGGCGTCGCGGCGATGGTGACGCCGTGGGTGAGCTGCGCGGCCGCGTCGCGCAGGAGCTCGTCGCCCGCGAGGGGGCGCTCCTGCTCGCGCGCGTCGGGCGACCCCAGCTCGCGCGCGAGCGACGTGAGGAGCGAGCGGCGGATGAAATGCGAGCCCGGTCCGATGACCATGAAGTAGCGCCGGAACTTCGCCCACGACGCCTCGTCGGTCGCGTCGACGCGCAGCTCGAACTCGACGCGCGCGTCGCGCTCGCCGCGCGGCAGCACGCGGATCGCCCACGCGACCTTCACGTACCCGGGCTCATCGAACGCGCCGAACGCCTCGGCGCCCGCGACGTGCACGAAGGGGATCTCGAGCTGCCACACCTTGCCGATGGCCCCCACGGCCACCTCGCGCGGGGGAGCGTCCGCGAGGATCTGGAAGCCCGGGCGCTCGGGCGACGAGCGCAGGTCGTCGAGGCGCGCGGAGAACGGCTCGGGCGCCTCGCCCCCGAGGCGCTCGGGCAGCGTGCGCAGGCGGAAGAGCGCGCGCACGAGGGGCGAGGCCGCGAGGTCGGCGTGGCGCACGCGCTCCCACGCGAGGGCGGGCGTGACCGCGAGGTCGACGTGGTCGAGTTCGACCTTGCGCGGCGTCGGTAGCAGGAGGTCGAGGGCGCTCATGCATGGAGCGGTGAGCAAGACGCGCGCCTCGGGTCGGGGCCCCTCACCCCGCGTCGAGGAGCTGCGCGAGCAGGGCCTCCCAGAGCGCGCGTTCGCGGGCGGGCGCGACCACGTCGGCCAGTGCGCGGCAGCGCGTGCGCAGCGTCTCGTAGAACGCCCCGTCGCGCTCACAGTGCAGCAGCAGGTCGGTCAGCGCCCCGGTGTCGCCGACGGGAAAGTAGCCCGGGTAGTCGTCGCCGAGCAGCCCCACCGAGCCGTCGATGCGCGACGAGACCACGGGCACGCCGCACGCGATCGCCTCGGAGACGACGTTGGCGCCGCCCTCGAGCTCCGAGGTGAGCGCCATGAGGTGCGAGCTCGCGAGCACGCAGAGGCCCTCGGCGCGCGGCCGCTCCCCGAGCCACGCGTAGCGCGGGTTCGCGGCCATCTCCTCGCGCGCCCGCGCGGCCATCGCGTCGTCGAGCGCGGCGCCGACGTGCACCACGCGCACGCGCGACGACGCGGGCAGCCGCCGCGCCGCCAGCGCCGCGCGGAGCGGGTCCTTCACGGGCCGCAGGTGCCCGAGCACGCAGACGGTGAACGCGTCGGGCGTCGCCTCACGCGCGAGGCCGCGCGCCGACTGGGGGATGACGTAGACCTTCTCCCGCAGGTGCGCGGGCAGCGCGTCGGCGGCGCGCGCCTGGAGCGCCACGAGCCGCGACGCCACCTCGAGGCTCTCTCTCGCCTCGGCCGACGTCGCGAGGTCGCGGTAGAGGTCGGTGCCCGCGATGCCCACGACGAGCGGCGCCCTCGGGCGCTCGCCGCGGTAGCGCATGACCGACGCGTGGCTGCGCGCGGCGTGGAGGGCCACGAGCACGTCGCAGCCGCCGCCCGCGTACGCCTGCTCGACTGCGACGCGGTGGCCGAGCTCGCGCAGGCGCATGGCCCAGCGCAGCGCGGTGACGCGGTTGCCCTTGCGCGAGCCCGCGGGGGCGGGCGTCACGATCCGCACGGTCAGCCGTCGAGCGAGCACGTGCGGAACCCGGCCCAGACGTCGCGGCGGTCGGGCGTGTAGAAGTTGCGCCACGTGTTGCGCAGCAGCCGGGCGCGCGTCGCCCAGCACCCGCCGCGCAAGACCCTGTGCGTGCCGAACCACGGCGCCGAGTACTCTCGGTACGGGTCGACTTCGAAGCCGGGGTAGGGCTCGAAGGCGCTCGCCGTCCACTCCCACACGTTGCCGATCATCTGCCGGCATCCGAACGCGCTGTCGCCGCCGGGCAGCGCGCCGACGTCGACGCAGTCGCCCGCGCGCGCGTCGAGGTTGGCGCGCGACGCGTCGGGCGCCTCGTCTCCCCACGGAAAGCCTCGCTTGCGAGGGCCGAGGCCGCCGTGGCCGTCGGGCTCCCCCGCGGCCGCCGCCTCCCACTCGAGCTCGGTCGGCAGCCGCCGGCGCGCCCACGCGCAGTACGCCTCGGCCTCGTGCGCGTTCACGTGCAGCACCGGGCGGTGGGGCTCGAGCGGCAGCCACCCGTCGAAGCGCCGCCGGAGCCACGACCCCTCGCGGCGCCAGTACGCCGGGTTCCGCGCTCCTGCGGCGCATCGCCAGCGCCACCCCGCGTCGCTCCAGAGCGCCTCGCGCTCGTAGCCGCCGTCGTCGACGAAGGACGCGAACTGCGACTGCGTCACGGGCGCGCGCGCGATGGAGAAGGGCCTCACCTCGACCTCGTGGCCCCACTTCTCGTTGTCGAAGACGAAGCCTTCGCCGCGCGACGCGCCGAGCACGAAGCGCCCGCCGGGCACGCGCGCGTCGCCCTCGAGCGGGCCTCCGCCCGCGTCGTCACGCGCCGGGAGCCCCTGGTCGGGGCCGTACCCGAGCGTCTGCCGGGTGTACGCGAAGGCCTCGGCGTGCATGTCTTCGTGAAAGACCGCGAGGCGCACGAAATAGGCCGTCGCGGGGTCGTCGCCGCGCCGCGCGATCTGGTCGAGCACGCGCCCCTGTACCGTCGCGAGGTACGCGAGGGTCTCGTCGCGCGAGGGCAGCGGGAGGTCCCACCGCGTGTCGTGGGGCACGCGCGCGGAGTCGTAGAGCGCGTCGCCGCCGTCGCGCATCGGCGGCAGCGAGGCCGCGTGGCGCAGCACCCAGCGCTCGTGGAACCACCCGACGTGACCGAGCTCCCAGAGCGGCGGGTTCACGATGGCGAGCCGCGGGCCGAGCAGCCGGTCGCCGACGAGGTCGCGGGTCACCTCCAGCGTGCGGCGGCGCGCGTCGAGCACCATCTCGGTGAGCGCGTGGGCGGTGGGGGTCATCGGGCCGCGGAGTCTCGCGCAGAAGGGGCCCCGCCGTCACGGGCCCAGGGCGGCTGCGTTCGCGCGCGGATGAGGGGAGGGGGGGCCGATTCGACCGCCGCGCCTCAAGTGTCGCCGCCGCCGCGACGTTGGAGGGAGCAGGGACCCGCCCATGCGCGCAGGGCCCCAGCAAGGGTTGTCGTCCCGTGACACTCATCCCCGACGAAGGCCGTGTCGGCTCCACGCTCTCAGGCAAGTACCTCATCGAGGAGCGCCTCGGCGGCGGCGCGGTTGGCGAGGTGTTCCGCGCGAGGAACCTCCTCCTCGCGCGCGAGGTGGCCATCAAGTTCCTGCGCAGGGAGCACGCTCGCAACACCGAGATCGTCGAGCGCTTTCTGCGCGAGGCGCGGGCCGCGAGCAGCGTGCAGCACCCCCACGTCGTCGACGTGCTCGACGTGGGCACCGACGGCGACACGCCGTACATCGTCCAGGAGCTCCTCCTCGGCGAGGACCTCTGCTCGCACCTCCAGCGCAAGGGGGCGAGGCTCCTGCCGAGCGCCGCCGTGGCGCTCATGCTCCCCGCCATCGACGGCGTCGGCGCGGCCCACGCGCGCGGCATCGTGCACCGCGACCTCAAGCCCGAGAACGTCTTTCTCGCGCGCACGCCCGACGGCGTCGTGCCCAAGGTGCTCGACTTCGGCGTCTCGAAGATGCCCGCGTCCGACGCGCGCGCCACCGTCGCGGGCGCGGTCTTCGGCACGCCGGGCTACATGGCCCCCGAGCAGGTGATGTCGTTCGCGAGCGCCGACGCGCGCGCCGACGTGTGGTCGCTCGGCGTGATGCTCTACGAGCTCGTGTCGGGCCGGCTGCCCTGGGACTTCACCGAGCCGCAAGCCCTCCTCGTGGGCGTGTGCACGACGCCGCCGCGGCCGCTCGAGGTGGCCGCGCCCGAGACCCCGCTCTGGCTCCTCGACATCGTCGCCCGCTGCCTCGCGCAGAAGCCCGCGGAGCGCTTCTCCTCGGCCAGCGAGCTCGCGGCGGCGCTGCGCGTCGCAACCGACGGCCCCGCGCGCGTGACGCGGCTCCAGCACGTCGCCGTGTCACTGTCTCCCCCGCCGGAGCCCGCGGCCCGGCTCTCGGCCGCGCCGATGCCCCTCGTGCGCACGCGCGCCAGCACCGGGAAGCCCGCGCGCACCACCGCCGCGAAGCCCGCGCGCACGAGCGCCGCGAACGGCGAGGCCCCGTGGGAGCTCGACCTGCCCACCGCCCACGCCGCGCGCCGCGAGCGCGAGATCACCCTCGACGGCCGCGTCTCTGACATCACCGAGATCCGCTTCCCGAAGCGCCGCGCTCGCCGCCCGCTCCCCATCGTCGCCGCGGCGCTCTCGGCCGTCGCCCTCGCCGCGCTCGCTGCGCGCGGGCTCTCGCCGAGCGCGCCGCTCGCGGCCGCCCCTCGCTCGCACG
>JBDHVF010000375.1:0-7591 GCA_039809605.1 Polyangiales bacterium
CGCGGCCGGCCAACATGTTCTTCAACATCCCCCCCAACCGCGTCGTCGAGCTCGGCACCCAGATCGAGCTCTGACCCGCACGACGCGGCGACGACGAGCGCGCTGGACACCCTCCGCGGCGAGCGAAAACAGACCACCCCGCCGATGAGTCTCGCCGACCTGCTCTCCCCTGACCGCATCGACGTCGCGCTCGACGCGGCCGACAAGCGCGCGGCGCTCGACGCGATGGCGTCGCTGCTCGCGCGCGGCACAGCCGGCGTGACGGCCGAAGCGATCGCGCGCGCCCTCCACGCGCGCGAAGAGACGGCGACCACGGGCGTGGGGGACGAAGTGGCGATGCCGCACGGCCGCGTCGCGGGCCTCAAGCAGCTCGTCGCGGCGCTCGCGCTGGCGCCGCGGGGCCTGGAGTTCGACGCCGTCGACGGGCGCCCCGTGAAGATCGTCGTGGCCATCGTCGCGCCCGAGCGCGCGGGCGGTGAGCACGTGCGGGCGCTGGCCGGCGTCTCGCGCCTGCTCAACGACGGCGCCGTGCGCGCGCGGCTACTGGACTCGCGGAGCCCCGACGACGTGCTGCGCATCGTGCGCGGCGACGGGGCCTGACGCTCCGCGCCGCTCGTGCGAGCGCGCATGCGCCCCTCGCTCCGATCGTGCGTCGCTGCACGGCACCGCCGCGCGTAGCCCTCGGCCTTCGGCGCGAACGGCTCGCGGCACGTCGCTTGAGAAGGGGCGGGCGACGCCTCGCGGCGTGACGGAGGTGCCTCGTGACCGACCTGCTGATCGTCTCGCTCACGGTGGGGCTGTTCGCGGCCACCGCGGGCCTCGTGCGGCTCTTCGACCGGATGTGATCGCCATGACGCTCGATGTGATCCTCGGCCTCGCCGTGAGCGCGGGGCTGACGCTCTACCTGTTCTACGTGCTCGCGCGCCCCGAGAGGTTCTGACCATGACCCCGCGCTTCTGGGCCTTGCTGGTCGTGTTCTTCGCGCTGCTCGCGCTCGCCGCGGTGCCGCTCGGGCGCTACCTCGCGCGCGTGTTCGCGGGCGAGAACAAGCTCACCGCGCGCGCGCTCGGCCCCGTCGAGCGACTGCTCTACCGCGCCGCGGGCGTCGACCCCGCCGAGGAGCACGACTGGAAGCAGTACGCCGTCGCGACGCTGGCCTTCTCGGCCGTCACGCAGGTCGTCACCTACGCGGTGATGCGCGCGCAGGCGTCGCTTCCGTTCAACCCCACGCGGCTGGGCGCGGTGGCGCCGTGGCTCGCGTTCAACACGGCCACGAGCTTCACCACCAACACCAACTGGCAGAGCTACGGCGGCGAGACGACCCTGAGCTACGTCTCGCAGGCCGTGGGGCTCACCTCGCACAACTTCTTCTCCGCGGGCGTGGGCATCTGCGTCGCGATCGCGCTCATTCGAGGCATCGCCCGCAAGGAGACCGACAAGATCGGCAACTTCTGGGTCGACCTGGTGCGCGTGCACCTCTACGTGCTCGTGCCCCTGTGCGTCGTCTACGCGCTCTTCCTCGTGTCGCAGGGCGTGATCCAGACGTGGCAGGGCCCGGCGCACTGGACGACGCTCGACGGCGCCACCCAGTCGCTCCTGCGGGGCCCCGTGGCCTCGCAGGAGGCCATCAAGATGCTGGGCACCAACGGCGGCGGGTACTTCAACGCCAACAGCGCGCACCCGTGGGAGAACCCCACGCCCCTGTCGAACCTCGTCGAGATCTTCTCGATCTTCGCGATCCCCGCGGCGCTCTGCGTGACGCTCGGCGAGATGGTCAAGAGCCGCCGCCACGGTTACGCCGTGTTCGCCGCCATGACCCTCATCGCCGTGATGGGCGTGGCGACGGTCGCGCACTTCGAACAGCACGGCAACCCCGCGCTCTCGCGCCTGGGCGCCGATCAGGTGGCGAGCGCGCTCCAGTGCGGCGGCAACATGGAGGGCAAGGAGCTGCGCTTCGGCATCGCCGACACGGCCCTGTTCGCGACCGTGACCACCGACGCCTCGTGCGGCGCGGTGAACTCCATGCACGACAGCTACACGCCGCTCGGGGGCCTGGTGCCGATGCTCAACATCCAGCTCGGCGAGGTGGTGTTCGGGGGCGTCGGGTCGGGCATGTACGGCGCGCTGATCTACGTGCTCATCGCGGTCTTTCTCGCGGGCCTCATGGTGGGCCGCACGCCCGAGTACCTGGGCAAGAAGATCGACAGCCGCGACGTGCGCTTCGCGTCGATCTACATCCTCCTGCCCGCGTTCTCGATCCTGGTGTTCACGGCCCTCGCCGCGCTCACCGAGGGCGGGCGCTCGGGCATCTTGAACGTCTCCGCGGGCGACGTGCCGGGCGCCCCGTGGCATCCGCACCCGCACGGCCTCTCGGAGATGCTCTACGCGTACAGCTCGGCGACGGGCAACAACGGCTCGGCCTTCGCGGGGCTCACGGCCTACTCGAACGCGCACCCGGTCTTCTACTCGCTCACGCTCGGGCTCGCGATGTTCGTCGGGCGCTTCCCGCTCATCGTCGCCGCGCTCGCCGTCGCGGGGAACATGGCGAAGAAGAAGCAGGTGCCCGCGGGCCCCGGCACCTTTCCGGTCGATGGCCCGCTCTTCGTGGGGCTGTTCGTGGGCGTGATCCTGATCGTGGGCGCGCTGACCTTCTTCCCGGTCCTCTCGCTGGGGCCGATCGTCGAGCACTTCATGCTCGCGCACGCATAGGCGCCGTCATGTCGAAGCATCAGATCCACAAGGCCGCGTCGCTCTGGGAGCCGAAGATCGTCCGCCCCGCGGTGATCGACGCGTTCAAGAAGCTCGATCCCCGCGTGATGGCGAAGAACCCCGTGATGTTCGTCGTCGAGGTGGGCAGCGCGCTCGTCACCGCGCTCTTCGTCCGCGACCTCGCGCGGGGGGCCGCGATCGACGTGAAGTTCAACGTGCAGCTCATCGCGTGGCTGTGGTTCACCGTGCTGTTCGCCAACTTCGCCGAGGCCATGGCCGAGGGGCGAGGAAAGGCGCAAGCCGCGACGCTGCGCAAGATGCGCACGACCACGACCGCGCGGCGCATCCGGCGCGCGGGCGACGAGGGCGCGCTCGCGCCGGGGCCGCTCTCGGTCACCGTGGGCGACGAGGTGGCGGCCACCGAGCTGAAGCGCGGTGACGTGGTGTACGTGACCGCGGGGGGCAACATCCCCGCCGACGGAGAGATCCTCGAAGGCGTGGCCTCGGTCGACGAGAGCGCCATCACGGGCGAGAGCGCCCCGGTGGTGCGCGAGGCCGGCGGCGACCGCAGCGCGGTCACGGGCGGCACGCGCGTGGCGAGCGACTGGCTCAAGATCGAGGTGATGCAGGACCCCGGCGGCGGCTTCGTCGACCGGATGATCGCCCTCGTCGAGGGCTCCGAGCGGCAGAAGACGCCCAACGAGATCGCGCTCACCATCCTGCTCGCGGGCCTGACGCTGATCTTCCTCGCGGCCACCGTGACGCTCGATGCCTTCGCGCGCTTCTTCGGGGCATCGCTCGGCGTAGGCGCGCTCGTGGCGCTGCTGGTGTGCCTGATCCCGACCACCATCGGGGGGTTGCTCTCGGCCATCGGCATCGCGGGCATGGACCGGCTCGTGCAGCACAACGTGCTCGCCACGTCGGGCCGCGCGGTCGAGGCCGCGGGCGACATCGACGTGCTCATGCTCGACAAGACCGGCACCATCACCTACGGAAACCGCCAGGCCGCCGAGTTCCTGCCCGTGAGGGGCGTCGAGGAGCGCGAGCTCGCGGCCGTCGCGGCGCTCGCGTCGATCCCCGACGAGACGCCCGAGGGCAAGAGCATCGTGACGCTCGCCGAGAAGATGGGCATCCACGCCGCGCTCCCTGCGGGCGCCACCTTCGTGCCCTTCACCGCGCGCACCCGCATGAGCGGCGTCGACGCGGGCGAGCGCGTGGTGCGCAAGGGCGCCAGCGACGCCGTGCTCGCGCACGTCGGGGCGCACCTGCGGGGCGACGTTCCGCCCGACCTCAAGGGCCTCGTCGACCGCGTGGCGAACGCGGGCGGCACGCCGCTCGTGGTGAGCGACGGCGCGCAGATCCTCGGGGTGATCTACCTCAAGGACACCGTGAAGCCCGGCATGCGCGAGCGCTTCGAGCGCCTGCGCGCCATGGGCATCAAGACCGTGATGATCACGGGCGACAACCCCCTCACGGCGAAGTCCATCGCGGCCGAGGCGGGCGTCGACGACTACCTCGCCGAGGCCACGCCCGAGACCAAGCTGGCCTACATCCACAGGATGCAGGAGGGGGGCAGGCTCGTGGCGATGACGGGCGACGGCACCAACGACGCGCCGGCGCTCGCGCGCGCCGACGTGGGCGTGGCGATGAACACCGGCACCCAGGCCGCCAAGGAGGCCGGCAACATGGTCGACCTCGACTCGGACCCGACCAAGCTCATCGAGATCGTCGAGATCGGCAAGCAGCTCCTGATGACCCGCGGCTCGCTCACCACCTTCTCGGTGGCCAACGACGTCGCCAAGTACTTCTCGATCCTTCCCGCGATGTTCACGGGCCTCGCGGCCTTTCAGGTCGCGCGCGGCGACGCGCACTCGTCGCACTTCTGGTCGCTCAACGTGATGCGCCTCGGCTCGCCGCAGAGCGCCATTCTCTCCGCGGTGATCTTCAACGCGCTGGTGATCGTGGCGCTCATCCCGCTGGCGCTGCGGGGCGTGCGCTACCGCCCGCTCGGCGCCGCGGCCCTCTTGCGCAGGAACCTTCTCGTGTACGGCGCCGGCGGCGTCGCCGCGCCCTTCGTCGCCATCAAGCTGATCGACGTCGTCGTCAGCGCGCTCGGTCTGGCCTGAGGAGTCACGCCATGAAGCTCGTACGCCCCTGCCTCGTCGTCACCGCCGCGCTGCTCGTGCTGTGCTGCGTCGCCTACCCCGCGCTCGTCACGGCCGTGGCACAGGGGGTCTTCCCCCGCCAGGCCGACGGGAGTCTCATCGTGGAGGGCGGCCGCGTGCGCGGCTCGTCGCTCCTCGGGCAGACCTTCGAGCACCCCGAGCGGCACCCCGAGTACTTCTGGGGCAGGCCCTCGGCCGCGAGCGTCGCCGGCGCGACCGGCGTCGTCTACTCGTCGGGCAGCAACTACGGGCCCCTCAACGCGTCGCTCCACGACGAGGTGCGGCAGCGCATCGGGGACCTGCGCGCGACGGGCGTCACGGGGCCGGTCCCGGTCGACCTCGTGACGAAGAGCGCGAGCGGGCTCGACCCGCACATCTCGCCCGCGGCCGCCGAGGTGCAGGTCGCGCGCGTCGCCCGAGCGCGCCACGTCACCGAAGGCGAGGTGCGCGCGCTGGTGCGGTCGCACACCGAGGGATCGACGCTGGGACTTCTGGGCGAGCCCAGGGTGAACGTGCTCGCGCTCAACCTCGCGCTCGACGCGCGGACGGCGCGCTGAGTCGCCCTCGACCCCGCGACCCGCGCGCCCGTCGCCAACGCCCGGTCGCAGGACACGCTCACCGTCGGCATGACCACCTGGTTCTGAGGGAGGGCGCCATGCAGAAACGCACGACTGGGGACGGCGCTCCGGGCACTTCGCACGACCGCGGGGGCGCCGACCCGCGCGACGCGCGACCGCGCGACGCGGCACCGGCCGTGCAGCCGTACCGGGGCATGAGCCCCATGAGAACTCCACGCCCCGACGCCGACGCCCAGGAGCTCGCCGCGCTGCGATACGCGGAGGCCGCGCTCTGGACGTTCTCGGGGCTCGTCTGCGCCCTGCACGTCTACCGCGTGGTACAAGCCCGGTCGGTGTTCAGCGGCGGCGACACGCTGGCCGTGCTGCTCGTCGCGGCGCTCCTCGCGTCTGCGTCGCGGGTGCTGCGGCGGAGGTCGCGATGACCCCCGGCGCCCGGCGCGGGGAGGCGTAGCGCGCCATGGCCGACCCCTTTCTCGACGGGCTCCGAACGGCGCGGCAGGGGCGGCTCAAGGTCTTCGTGGGCATGGCCGCGGGCGTGGGCAAGACCGTGGCGATGCTGCGCGAGGCGCGGCGGCTGCGCGACGAGGGCGTCGACGTGGTGTGCGGCTTCGTCGAGACGCACGGGCGCGACG
This sequence comes from Polyangiales bacterium, assembly GCA_039809605.1. GTDB lineage: Bacteria > Myxococcota_A > Polyangia > Polyangiales > CAISKJ01. The sequence goes on from JBDHVF010000375.1 coordinate 6,085, forward strand.
AGACCCGCGCCGAGCTCGAGGGCCTCGAGGTGGTGCCCCGGCGCACGATCTCGTACCGCGGCGTTCCGCTCGAGGAGATGGACCTCGACGCGGTGCTCGCGCGCAGGCCCGACGTGGCCGTGGTCGACGAGCTCGCGCACACCAACGTGCCGGGCTGCGCCCACGAGAAGCGCTATCAAGACGTCGAGGCGCTGCTCGACGCGGGCGTGAGCGTGCTGTCGGCGCTCAACGTGCAGCACCTCGAGAGCCTTCACGACCTGGTGCTGCGCGCCACGGGCGTCGACGTGCGCGAGCGCGTGCCCGACCGGGTGCTCCACCGCGCCGACGAGGTCGTCGTGGTCGACCTCGCGCCCGACGAGCTGCAGGAGCGCCTGCGCGCGGGCAAGGTCTACCCCGCGGCCAAGGTCGAGCGCGCGCTCCAGAGCTTCTTTCGCGCCGACAACCTCACGGCCCTGCGGCAGCTCGCGCTGCGCGAGGTGGCCAACGCCGTCGAGCAGCGCGCGCGCGCCCGCGTGAGCGCCTCGCGCGAGCGCCCCGATGAGACAGGGCCCCTCCGCGTCGCCGACGCCGAGCGGGTGATGGTCTCGATGTCGTCGGCGCCGAGCGCCACGCGACGGCTCCTGCGCCAGGGGGCGCGCCTCGCGGGCGGGCTCAACAGCCGGTGGTTCGTGGTGTACGTGCGCACGCGCGCCGAGACGCCCGAGCGCATCGACGCCGCCGCGCTGCGCTCGCTCACCGAGAACATCCGGCTCGCGAAGGAGCTCGGCGCCGAGGTCGTGCGCCTCGACGGCGGCGACGTGGCCGAGGCCCTCGCCCGCTTCGCCCGCGAGCGCGGCATCACGCACGCGATCTTCGGCCGCTCGCGCCGCCCCGCGTGGCGCGACCGGCTGCGAGGGTCGGTGCTCGACCGCTTCATGCGCCTCGCGCCCGAGGTCGACGTGCTGGTCGTCGGCGCGCGCGACGAGCGCGAGCCGAGGGGAGGTTGAGGGCCCATGAACCGCAGGCTGCTGGTGGTGGAGCCCGACGCGCACGGCCGCGCGATGCTCGACCGCGTGCTCACCGCCGCGGGGTACACCGCCGAGGACTTCGAGTCGGTGCGCCACGCGCGCCTGCTGCTCGACGACGAGGCGTTCGACCTCGCGGTGGTCGACCAGCTCGCGGGCGCCGGTGCGCCGCTCGACGAGGTGCGCTTCCTGCGCGCGCGCTACCCCCGGCTGCCCGTGGTGGTGACGGGCACGATGCTCTCGGCCCCGGCGCTCGTCGAGCTCCTGCGCATGGGCGTGGCCGACGCGCTTCCCAAGCCCTTCACCCCCGGCGAGGTGCGCGACGCGGTGGCGCGCGCCCTCGTGCGCGCGGCGCCCGGCCACGACGCGTCGCTCGACTACGCCGCCGCGGTCTCGTCGGCGCGCCGCGACCTCGCAGGGGGAGACACCGCCGCGGCGGCCCGCGCGCTCGTACGCGCGTGGGCGCTGTGCCCGCTCGACGCCGACGTGACCTCGCTCGAGGC
>JBDHVF010000376.1:0-7585 GCA_039809605.1 Polyangiales bacterium
GGGTTTCGCGACAGCCCAACGAACACGTCATGCCGCCCTCAACTCACCCCGCTCCCGACACACCGTGAAATGCATGGTCTCGGCAACGCTCCCAAAACGCTCCCCTGCATGTACCTGTACGACGAGGCTGGCTCACGGATCTTCGATGAGATCTGTGATGTGCAGGAGTACTACGTCCCTGCCGCAGAGCGAGAGATCCTGCTCGCGCACGCAGGTGAGATCGCGGAACTCTTCCTGGCCCCCTGCGTCCTGGTCGAACTCGGGTCCGGCAGCGCCGCGAAGACGCGAATTCTGATCGATGCCCTGCTGCGACGCCAGGGGACGTTGCGGTACATTCCGATCGACATCGCCGAGGACGCCCTTGCAGCCGCGACCTCTGCGCTCCAGGTCGAGTATCCGGCTCTCCAGATCACCGGCGTGTGTGCCGAGTTCGAGGAGGGGCTCCAGCGCCTCGCCGGGCTCACCGAAGGGGAGCCGAAGCTCGTGCTCTTCCTCGGCTCCAGCCTCGGCAATTACGAACCGACCGCTGCCGCCGAATTGCTCCGTCACGTCCGCCGGTCCCTGTCCGAACGAGACCGGATGTTGGCCGGCGTGGACCTGCGCAAGGATCGGGCGACGCTGGAGGCAGCGTATGACGATGCCAAGGGCGTGACGGCGCGTTTCAACCTCAACCTGCTCGCCCGCATCAATCGAGAGCTCGGCGGCCACTTCGACCTCGACGCGTTCCGCCACCGGGCCGTGTTCAACGAAGAGGCTGGCCGCATCGAGATGCATCTCGTGAGCCTCGTAGCTCAACGCGTCGCGATCGACGCTCTCGGCATCGAGGTCCCATTCGAGGCCGGCGAGACGATCCACACGGAGAACTCCTACAAGTACGCTCCGCGCGAGATCGCCGCGATGGCAGCGAGCGCGGGCTTCCGGCTCGACCGGCAGTGGTTCGATGCCCATCGCCGCTTCAGTGAGAACGTCCTCGCGCCCGCGTAGGGGGCGCAATCCTCGCCAACTGACTGAGACCGGACTCGCAATGCAGGAAGTGCTGCGTTCATGGCAGTCCCTTGACAGAATGTCGCGAGGTTGTGTATCCTGATTGCCATTATGAGAGGCATCCGTGTCTTGACGGCGCATCATCACCCCAGACTTATGTCTGGGGTTGCTGCGTGCCTCCTCTTCTGATCTGACCGTTTCGTTCTCCACGGTCACCAGTGGACGCAAGCAAGAGCCCCTGACGGGGCTCTTCTGACGTTCGGTGCGCCGTCGGACGTGCGCCTGCCGCTTCCACGGCACAGGCGCGCACGCAGTCCGAATCCGCCGGTGGTCGCGCACCACCACGCCGGCATTGGAGAACACGCTATGGAAAGTAACAATCGTCCCCAGACGTTCGTCGTCGGGGCGGCGGGGGGCAATCCCACCGCCATCCGCGTGCTTGAATGCACGCGGGACCGCGCGTGGTACGCCGAGATCGGTGCCGCGCTCCTCGCCGAGACCTCGGGCTTCGGCGCCGAACAGGCCGGGTTCCTCATCCCGAGTGCCGGTCGCTTCGAGATGGCCGGGGGCGAGTTCTGCGGCAACGCGGCGCGCGCCGCCGCCCTGCTGCTGTCGAGGCTGACCGGTCAAACGGAGTCCTCGTTCGCGATGTCCGGGTGCCCGGGTCAAGTTCTGGCCCGGGTCAACTGGCGGGACTCGTCGCAGGCGGACGTGACCTGCTCGTTCATCGGCCTCCGTGCCGAACTGCGCGCGACGACCGTCGACCTCGAAGAGGCACGTCTGGCGGCCGCGGTCGTCGACCTCGGAGGGATCGTGCACGTCATCCTCGACGCGCCGTTCCCGGCCGACTTCGAGCGCCAGCAGCGGGCGGTGGTACGTCAGCTCGGGCTGTCCAACCGCCCGGCCGTGGGCGTCGGATGGATCGCGCGGGCGGGGGGACGCGTGACGCTGCACCCGGTGGTGTGGGTCCGCGCGCTCGACACGCTCTTCTACGAGACCGCCTGCGGCTCGGGGAGCATCGCCGCCGCCCTCGCGACCGGGAGCGGAGAGATCGTGCAGCCGTCCGGCGAGCCGATCTGCGTCGAGCGTGACGGCGCCCAGCTCGCGCTGCGCAGCCGCATGGAGGTGCTCGATGCACAGTGAGCCCCTCGGCCGGATCGGCGAAGAGCTGTCCATCCGGCAGGTCACCACCACGACGGACTCGGCCGCCACCGGGTTCGTGGAGACGTACCGGGTCGCCTTCGCGGATGCCCCGTACTTCGAGACCTACGAACCCGAGTGGGTTCTGAAGCACGTCTGGGAGCCACACCTGCCGCACTGCATCCTCGTCGCCGAGGTGGAGCGGGCTCCCTGGGGTGTCGCCGGGCTCGCGTGCTGCCACGCGCTGCTCGCCGACACGGAGCCCGAGGTTCGCGACTACCTCGTGGCTCAGCGGCTCCCTTTCGATCCGGAGCACACCGTCTTCATGTCGGAGCTCGCAGTCCGACGTGAATTCCGGCGGCAGGGCCTCGGCGCGAAGCTCATCCAGGCACGGCTCCGCTGGGCCGAGGACACCGGGTTTCGGTTCTTCGCGCTGCGAACCGCCGCCACCGGCTCAAACTCGCGCCGGCTCTACGAGCGCATCGGCGCCCACACTGCGCCCTTCGTGCAGGACGTCTCCGCGGCGGCCGTTGCCTCCTCCAGCACGCAGCGCATCTTCCTGTGGGGGGAGACCAGCTGGCATCGACGCGTCTGATCGCACCTTCCCGCCGTAACTCAAGAGGCTGGCCCATCAGGGCCAGCCTCGCTTCCTTTTCATGCTACAGGAAGGCGGTCATGCTGCGCGAACGGCGCCAGGGGTCAGCCCAACTTCATCGTAGAGCGCGCCGGGGTATTCGTAGTACGCGGCCCACTCGCGGTCCCCGTAAGAGAAGTGCCACCACTCCCCATCGAACGGCGCAAACCCCTGCTCCATGAGCAGCTTTCGGAGAAGCTGGCGGTTTACGCGCTGGCGGTCCGTGAGGACCGGTGCGAACGTCCGGATGCGCTCGCCCGCAGAGAAGTCCGCGATAGCGGTGCCCATGTCGAGGTCACCCTCGGGCTCAGTGATCGTGATGTCAACGGCTCCTCCCGTCGGGTGGCCTGCCACGTCGGGAGCCGCCGAGAGGAGGTGTGCGCGTCGCTGGATCTCGTGAGCGGAAAGGACCGGCGCCTGCGCGGTCATTCGCGCCACGTGTGCCTCGAAGTAGCGACGCTGGACCTCGGGGTGCCGATAGCCATATACGAGCCGAAAGCGTGCGCCGGGCCTCGCGCTCGCCAGTCGGAGCGCCGCGCGCCGCAGGCGCTCCGTAACGCCGCTTCGAAGCAGCATCCGTTCCCCGAGGTAGGGAACCATGTCGAGCTTTTCGTAGCGGCAGAGAATCTCCGGGACGGCATCCTGTACGGTGAGAAGGGGCTCGCCGTTGTCCCGGACAGGGACTTTCACGAGCACATCGTAGTCAAGGATACGTTCCATAACATGAAGCCAACCTATCAGTTTCGCCTCTGATCGTCCACGAGCTGGCTCGAAGGAACATCGGCAGCGAACCCGGATCGGCCCAGACCGAGCGCTGAAACCCCACGCAAGCACGGCCTTCGTGCCGCGCAACTGCCGTGGTTCATGGCGCCGCGAACGACCCGGCGCCGGTGCGGGGGCGAAGTTGAGGAGCAGTAGCTTCTTGACCTCTTGACCCTTCCTCCAGACCGGGCGACACTCGCGCCAATGAGTGACCGCGTCACGGAGTTCTGGGCCCTCGCTCGTCCGGATACCGCGTTCTCCGCCGGTCTTCCGGTCGCGGCTGCGCTTGCCGAGACCCCCGAACCGGGACTCGCGGTCCGGCTGCGGGCCGAACTCGTCCATTCCGCGTCGGATTCACTCGACGATGTCATTCTTCGCTCGCTCGAAGTGTACGTTCGGACTCGACGCCCCCACGACCTTCTGAAGGAGGCGTTGGAATGGGTGCGCGGAGTGACCTACCGCGGTCTGTCGCACACCGCCTTGGCGCACAACGTTGACATGGCGCTGGCCGCCCGAGTCGCCGCTTTGAAGCCGATCCTGTCGGGTGCTGACCTCGTGCAACGCACGCTGAGTCTCACGGTGGCCAGGAGTCTGGTGGAAGTCGCGGGATCGGCGGGCATGGTGAAGGTCGGCGAAGCGACCGCGAAGCTCATTGAGGGGCCGGAGTCGAAGATCGATCTGGGGGACCTGGAGCAAGCTCGTCCTGTGCTCGCGGCTTATAAGTCGTTTCCCGTGGTCTCGGTCCGGGAACACGCCGACCTTCTTCGTGACGGGTACGGGTTCGACGTGTCCGCCGCCGAGATCGAACGGCAGGCACTGGCGGAACTCGACGTGGAACTCGGACTGACCCACGAGGTGGCCAGGGCCGTCGCGTCACGGCTGGGAGTGTCTCCAGGCGGTACGCTTGAGGACATCTATCGGGTGATGAGCGAGAGGCGTCAGTCTGCGGAGGATGCCCTCGCATTGGCGCGGCGTCAGACCCTCGTCGCGCTGCCGTGGTTCCGGGAGACGCTCATCGAGCTGACGGACGCGGAGGCCGCCATTCTTCCCGAAGCGACGCCTCCGGCGATGGTGCGATTGGTCACCGAGGGGGAGGAATACCTCGTCGACGCCCTCACGGACGACCCCAAGCCACACTGCTTCGTCACGCCCGCGCGCTGCGAAAGCGTGTACACGATGGCGAACGTGGTCTACCACGAGCTCGCCCACTGCTGGAACATGGTCAAGGCGGCGGTCGGCGCGCGCCAATTGCCGCCGCCGCTTCGCGTGAAGGGGATGCCGGGTACTGCGCTCCTGGAAGGGATCGCAATGCAATGCGAGTGGGAGGTCTTCGAGGCGTACCGCGACTGCCCGGCATCCTGGGAATACGCGAAGCTTTTCGACGAACTGGGGATCGAGCGCCAGCAGGCTGCACTCGAATTCGAGTTGGAGACGCGGTACTGGAAGATCGCCCGCTTGGTCCGCGCGCTCTTCGATGCGCGCGTTCATGGGGCGCAACAGGACTACATTGGGTTCCTCGACGAGCAGGCGACGCTCACCGGCTTCACCGCGAAACGGCTCCACTCCTTCTGCGCGTGGTTCCTCGACGCTCCGGGGTACGCACCGTGTTATGCGATCGGTGCGCTGCAACTGGCGGCACTTCAGAAGGAGTACGTAGCGGCAGGCCGCTCGCGCAGGGAGTTCAACACCTGTGTGAGCAGCATGGGCATGCTGCCGCCGAAACTCTGGCGCAAGTTTCTTTACGACGGCACCTCCTGATCATTCGACCCTGGGGCAGCGGAGGTACTCGAGCCCTTCCTTGCTGACAACCAGGGCGTCGCCATGAGCGAGCGCCGTCTCCAGCGCGGTGTCAGTGCTGACACCCATCAGTAGCGCGAGGTTCATGACGAGCGCTTGCGTGTGGACCCCGTGACCGCCGATGAGCACCCGCTTCGAGCGCTCTTCGGCGATCTTCTTGACCACCGCTCGCACGGGTGTGATTCCCATTGCGATCACGCGGCACGCCGGACTTCCACGCGCACGGCGGCATGAAGCCTCTCCATCGCCAGGTCCCATCGGTTGCTGAGCGCGGTCGCGCGGAGGTTGACGACGTGTGCGGCCGACGCCTCCTTCCAACGCGCGCCCGAACGCTTGAGCCTCACGTTGAAGACGCACTTGCAGCTCGCCTCCACGGGGCCGCTGCCGACCGGTTGACCCGCGCGGCGGGCCGCCGCGTAGTCCAGACGTCCCGCGCGCAACTGCCGTGTCAGGAAACCCACCGCCTCCGCGAGGGGATCGTCATCTCCCGGCGGCTCGTCGACGGGCAACGAGAGCCACGAGCGCAACTCGTCTCGAAGCTCCGTCGCGGCCGTCGAGCGGTTGAGCAGGCGCATCTTCCAGCGCGAGAGCTCGGCGCGCGTTCGTCCTTCGTCGTAGCGGGTTCGTAGCGCCCTGCCCACCTTCTGGAGCAGGTGCCACAGGTCCACCAACTCGCGCAACGAGGTGGCGAGCCGCTCCTCGGTCAGCCGTCCGTGCAGCAGGTTCCACATCTCCGCGGCGCCGTCGCACAGCAGGCCCACCTGGAGCTCGGGGCGCCGCGCCCGCAGCGTCACGACATCGTGTTCGAGCGCGGCGACGATCTCCTCATCGGGATCGCAGCCCGGCATCGCCCCGTAGCGCAGCGTGAGCAGGCCCTTGCCCTTCGCGTCGTGCAACGTGACCGTCGCGCAGTACGACATCCGCCAGACCCGCGCCACGGGACGCTTCGCGGCGCCCTTCTTCGGGCGCCCCACGGGGCGCTTGCGCGGCTCCTCCATCGGCGTGGCGACGCGGTCGAGCGAGACGGTGATCCCGGTGGCCTCGGCGGGGATGGTGAGCGCACGGAGGAGGTCCGCTTCGATGGCATCGCGATGGATCACCCAGCTTTCACCGAGCGCCTGCGTGACGCGGTGGAAGCTGGAGTCGCTGTAGGGCAGCACGTTGAGCAACTGCGCGATGCGCTCGGCCTCGCGCTGCGGCCCCTGCTGGATCAAGAAGGCCATGGCCTCGGCGGTCGCCGGGAGCCAGGTCCCGCGCACGGCGCCGACACGCACGGCGACGGGATCGACGGTGTCACCGACTACGTCCCCCTCGGGCCGGTATCGCCAGCGCAGCGCAGAGACCGGCCCCGCGAGGGTGTAGTAGGTGGCGACCGAGAGCCCGGCCCGTCGGTGAGGAACCCCACCGATCCACAGGCGCGGCTCTTCGCGTGCCATGGAGGCCAGCAGGGGCTGGTGAAGGCTCCGCAGGAGCTCGCCGGTGCCGGTCGCGAGCGCGCGCTCCAGTTCCGCGAAGGGCATCGGCTCGTCCGAAGCACCGTGAACACAAGCCGATTCGACGAACGAGAACAACTGTTGGAGACACACCACGGCCGCCTTGAACCGGGCCGGGACTTCGAGCACGATCGTTTCCACGGGGCACCCTGCGAGTTTGGAGCTTCGACAACCCCGCCCTCGCACGGCTCTGCCCCGCATTCAACACCCGGCCGCCAACGGAACGACTGGGAGCTCCGGCGCCGCCCTCGCAATGGGAATCACACCCGCTCGCACTGCCGTCGCAGCCCACATAAGCAGAAAGGAACCCGCCTCCGATGAGAGGTGTTCGTGGAGTGTGGTGTCACGGAGGCGCTCATACACGGCATCGATCGTTTTGCGGTCCTCACTGCCTTCCGCCGGGAAGTAGAGTTCCGGCATCACGATCAGGGGAAGCCTCTCCCGCATCACCGTTTCTTTCGCGCGTTGGGCCAGCGAGGAGAGTACAAGGTCGAAGGGACCGAATCGGTCGATGGCTGCTCTTGCGGCTTCGCACTGTCGTGTGCCCTTGTCCGACAGGGGGCGCAGGTCGCCATTGCCTTTGGTCGGTTCTGCATGTCGTTGAGCCACGACAACGAGCGTATCGACGTTAAGGTTCATGGGACTCCACGTTATCGCGACTTGCTACGCAGATCATGGCGTCACCGGACCTTCTGTCGAAACCCGCGTTTTCAGGGATGCTTCATACTGGATCAGCGCTTCAGCCGGCATACACGTGAACTTCAGCCGCGAATTC
>JBDHVF010000377.1:0-7567 GCA_039809605.1 Polyangiales bacterium
GCTTTCTCGCGGCGCTCGCGGCAGAGCACCAGAAGGCCGCGCAGGCGAAGTCCGACGCGTCGAAGGCGCCCGCGCCCGCGGTCGAGCGCGCGCCCGCGCCGAGCGTCGCGCCGCCGAAGCCCGCCGCCGCGAAGCCCGCGACGACGCCGGCCGCCGCGAAGCCCGCTGCCCCGAAGCCCGTGTCGCCGAAGCCCGCCGCCGCGAAGCCCGCCGCGCGCAAGCCCGTGGTCGACGAAGACGACGGCGACCGCACGAGCCCGGGCATCTCCCCCGAGGCCATTCAGGCGATGGTGGCCTCGGTGAAGGAGAGGCCCGCGGTGCATCAGGCGGTGCGCGTGGCGCTCTCGAAGGGCCCGTCGGGCGTGGTGGCGCGCGCGGTCGGGCGCGACGGGCTGCGCGCGGGCGAGGTCGAGGTGATGGCGGTCGCGGTGGGGGCGAGCGTCGACCTGGGCGCGCTCTTCGAGTGATTCGAGCGGAGGCCCAGACGCGTACCAGACGCTCCCGACCACCGCGCTACGGCGCGCCGATGTCGATCCAGCGCACGAGGCGGCGGCGCTCGTCGCAGCTCGGGTTCGGCGGCGTGAGGGGCATGTAGTTCAGCACGCCGACGGCGTTGCGGATGCGCGCGAGCTCGCGCCGCACGCTGGCCTCGTCGTCCCAGTTGTAGTCATTGGGCGCGCCGTGGCGCGCCTCGGGCGTGGTGAGCGTGGTGCTGTGGCAGCGCACGCACCACATGCGAAAGAAGCCCTGCGCGAAGTCGCTCCACGTGTCGCCGTGGGGGTCTGCGCCCATGCGGTCGACCGGCGCCGAGAGCACCGGGCACCCGTTGGCCACGCCCGAGTCCGCGACGTCGCTCGCCCCGGTCGCGTCGCTCACATCGCTCGCGTCGCTCACGTCGCTCACGTCGCTCACGTCGCTCGCGTCGCTCACATCGCTCGCGTCGCTCACGTCGGACACATCGCTCGCGTCGTCGGCCGCGGCGTCGCTCGCATCGCTCGGGGCGACGAAGGCATCGGGGACCGGCACGTCGGTGTTGGTGCCGATGGTGCCAGGCCGAGGCTCGCTGGCGCACGCGCCCGCGACGAGCGCGAGCGCGGCGAGAAGGGTGGGGCGCGTCATGGGCGTCGATTGTGCGCGACACCCGCGGCGGCTGTCACGGACGCATCAGCCGTCGCGGCTGGGGCCTGCGTAGAGCGAGAGGCGCCGCACGTTCTCGTCGATGTGCAGCGGCTGGCGGAGCGAGGGGAAGGCGCGCTGCGCGCAGTCGGGCCGCTCGCAGGTGCGGCACGTGACGCCGACGGGGGTGGCGGCCGCGGGGCTCGAGAGGTCCATTCCGTCGGAGTAGACGAGCTCGCGCGCGTGCTCGATGCGGCACCCGAGGCCGATGGCCTGCACGGGCTGCTGGTCGTGGTAGCCGAGCGAGTCCTTCTGGATGGTGCGCGCCAGGCAGAAGAAGGTGCCGCCGTCGGGCATGCGCGAGACCTGCAGTCGGATCATGCCGGGGGTGAGAAAGGCCGCGAAGACGTTCCACCGCGGGCACGCGCCGGCGAAGCGCGCGATGCGAATGCCCGAGGCCGAGAAGCGCTTCGAGATGTTGCCCGCGAGGTCGATGCGGATCATGTGGAAGGCCACGCCCTCGCTGCCGCGGCGCCGCAGGGTGGTGAAGCGGTGGCAGACCTGTTCGAAGCCCACGCGAAAGCGCCGCCCCACCACGTCGATGTCGTAGCGCTCGCCGCGCGCGGCTTGCAGAAAGGGCTCGTACGGCATGAGCACCGCGCCGGCGAAGTAGTTGGCGAGCGCGGCGCGGGCGAGGGCGCGCGACTCGGCCGTGGCGAGCCCCTCGGCGCCCACGAGGCGGTCGAGCACGGGCGCGGCCTCGAGCAGCCCGATCTGGTGCGCCATCTGGAACGTGCGGCTTCGCGTGGGGAGCAGCTCCGACAGGTGCAGCACCTTGCGCGCGGGGTCGTAGCGCCGGAGCGTCTCGCGGCCCTCGGTCGACCGCACGATCGCCACCTCGACGCCGTGGGCGCGCTCGAGGTGACGGGCGATGCCGCGCTGGATGTCGTCCATCTCGAGCCGCGCGTCGCGCCACACGCGCTCGGCGGCCTCCTCGAGCTCGGGGAAGTGGTTCATGTGCCGCTGGATGAGGTCGTTCACGTCCTCCGAGGGCGAGCGGAAGCGCTCGGCCGCGCCCGCGCTCTCGTCGCCCGCGTCGGCCACGCTCTGCGCGAAGGTCTCGGCGTCGGCCCGCACCTGCGCGTACGCGCGGTAGAGCCGCAGGGCCTCGCGCGCCACCGAGGGCGAGGTCGCCACGAACTCCCGCACGTCGGCGTCCTTGAGCACCGTGCCCTCGAAGAGGGGATCGGAGAACACCTCGAGCAGGTCCGACGTGAGCCGCGCGTCGTCGTCGGCCACGAACTCCCGCAGGTCGACCCCGAACTCCCTCGCGAGCTTGAAGAGCATCGCCGCGGGCAGCGGCCGGCGGTCGTTCTCGATCAGGTTCAGGTAGCTCGCCGACACCTCCAGCCGCGACGCCAGCTCCGCCTGCGAGATCGACTCGCGGCGGCGCAGCGCGCGCACCTTGCCCCCGAGCTTCACGGTCTCCCTCGTGTGCTTGCGTACCGCCATCGTCGACACCTCGCTTGTCAACGAATTTACAGCATGACAGAGGCTCGCTGACAACGTGTGACAGCCGTTTCCGTAGTGATTCGCGCAGAAGCGTTGACGCGCTGTGAAGTCGGGATGATGAATCCGTCGCGCGAGGTGAACCTGATGACGACGAACACGCTGGCGTACGTGGAGGTGCTCGGTGCGGAGGGGCACCGCTTCGACGAGGTGCTCACGCCCGACGCGCTGGCGTTCGTCGCGGAGCTGGTGCGCGCCTTCGGCGAGCGCGTCGACCTGCTGCTCGCGGCCCGCAGGGAGCGCCAGGCGGGCTTCGACTCGGGCGAGGGCTGGGGCTTTCTCCCCGAGACCGCCGCCGCGCGCGAGGCCGACTGGAAGGTCGCGTCGCCGCCCGCGGACCTCGTCGACCGCCGCGTGGAGATCACCGGCCCCGTCGACCGCAAGATGATCATCAACGCGCTCAACTCGGGCGCCAACGTGTTCATGGCCGACTTCGAGGACTCGAACGCCCCGACGTGGGAGAACGTCGTCGCGGGCCAGGTGAACCTCGCCGACGCCGTGCGCCGCACGATCGAGTACACGGCGCCCGAGACGGGCAAGCGCTACGCGCTCAAGGAGACGACCGCGACGCTCGTCGTGCGGCCCCGCGGGTGGCACCTGCGAGAGCGGCACGTGAGGGTCGACGGGCGCGACGTGCCCGCGGCCCTCTTCGACTTCGGGCTCTACTTCTTCCACAACGCGAAGGAGTCCCTCGCGCGGGGCACGGGCCCGTACTTCTACCTCCCGAAGATGGAGCACCACCTCGAGGCGCGGCTCTGGAACGACGTGTTCGTCCACGCGCAGGAGGCGCTGGGCGTCCCCCGCGGCTCCGTGCGCGCGACGGTGCTCATCGAGACGCTGCCCGCGGCCTTTCAGATGGACGAGATCCTCTACGAGCTGCGCGAGCACTCGTCGGGCCTCAACTGCGGGCGCTGGGACTACATCTTCAGCTTCATCAAGAAGCGCGCGAACGACCCCGCCGCGCTGCTGCCCGACCGCGCGCAGGTCACCATGGACAAGGGCTTTCTGCGCGCCTACTCGCTGCTGCTCATCAAGACGTGCCACCGCCGCGGCGCGCACGCGATGGGCGGCATGGCGGCGCAGATCCCCATCAAGGACGACCCCTCGGCCAACGAGCAGGCGCTCTCGCGCGTGCGGGCCGACAAGCTCCGCGAGGTGACCGACGGCCACGACGGCACGTGGGTCGCGCACCCGGGCCTCGTGCCCGTGGCGCGCGAGGTCTTCGACGCGCACATGAAGGGCCCCAACCAGCTCACGCGCACCCGCGACGACGTGACCGTCACGGTCGAAGACCTGCTGCGCGTGCCCGAGGGGACGCGCACCGACGCGGGCCTGCGCCACAACATCCGCGTGGGCGTGCAGTACATCGAGGCCTGGCTGCGCGGCAACGGCTGCGTGCCGCTCTACAACCTCATGGAAGACGCCGCCACGGCGGAGATCTCGCGCGCCCAGGTGTGGCAGTGGCTGCACTACAAGGCCGCGACCGACGACGGAAGGCCCGTGACGCCCGAGCGCTTCCGCGCCGCCGTCGACGACGAGATGGCCCGCGTGCGCGCCGAGGTCGGCGACGCGCGCTTCGAGCGCGGCCGCTTCGCCGAGGCCCGCGCGCTCTTCGAACGCCTCTCCCTTGCCTCCACGTTCGAAGACTTCCTGACCCTGCCCGCGTACGAAATGCTTCGCGACTGAACGCCGCTGCTTCACACGACACCAGGAGACGAACCCATGACGACCGAACGCATCGAGACCGACAACCCCACCAAGGCGTCGTCCCCGGCGCAGACCACTGCGAGCGCGGTGTCGAACAGCCCGCCCGGCCGCTGGGAGGGGGTCGTGCGCCCCTACTCGGTCGCCGATGTCGAGCGCCTCCGCGGCAGCGTGCGCATCGAGCACACGCTCGCCCAGCTCGGCGCGCGGCGCCTCTGGAAGCTCATGCACGAGGAGCCCTTCGTCGCGGCCCTCGGCGCGCTCACCGGCAACCAGGCCGTGCAGCAGGTCCGCGCGGGCCTCAAGGCCGTCTACCTCTCGGGCTGGCAGGTCGCGGCCGACGCCAACACCTCGGGCGAGATGTACCCCGACCAGTCGCTCTACCCCGTCGACAGCGTCCCGACGGTGGTGCGCAAGATCAACCAGGCGCTCGCGCGCGCCGACCAGATCGACCACTCCGAGGGCAGGCACGACACCCACTGGTTCGCGCCCATCCTCGCCGACGCCGAGGCGGGCTTCGGCGGGCCCCTGAACGCCTACGAGCTCATGAAGCACATGATCGAGGCGGGCGCCGCGGGCGTCCACTTCGAAGACCAGCTCGCGGCCGAGAAGAAGTGCGGCCACATGGGCGGCAAGGTGCTCGTGCCCACGTCGCAGTTCATCCGCACGCTCGTCGCCGCGCGCCTCGCCGCCGACGTGATGGACGTGCCCACCCTCGTCGTCGCCCGCACCGACGCCGACTCGGCGAAGCTCCTCACGAGCGACAACGACGAGCGCGACCACGCGTTCATCGACCGCTCGAAGGGCCGCACGCCCGAGGGCTTCTTCACGCTCAAGGGCGGCGTCGACTGCGCCGTCGCGCGCGCCGTCGCCTACGCCCCCTACGCCGACGTGTGCTGGTGCGAGACCTCGAAGCCCGACCTCGAGGAGGCGCGCCAGTTCGCCGAGGGCGTGCACAAGAAGTTCCCCGGCAAGCTCCTCGCGTACAACTGCTCGCCGAGCTTCAACTGGAAGAAGCACCTCGACGAGGCCACCATCGCGAAGTTCCAGCGCGAGCTCGGGGCCATGGGGTACAAGTTCCTGTTCGTGACGCTTGCGGGCTTTCACACGCTGAACCTCGCGATGTTCAACCTCGCGCACGACTACAAGACCCGCGGCATGGCCGCCTACGCCGACGTGCAGACCGCGGAGTTCGCCGCGGAGAAGCACGGCTACTCGGCCACGCGCCACCAGCACGAGGTCGGCACCGGCTACTTCGACGCCGTCGCCGAGGTGATCTCCGGCGGCAAGGCCTCGACCCTCGCCCTCGGCGAGAGCACCGAGAAGGCCCAGTTCTGATCCCCCGCGTCGCGGCGGCGGCGCTACGATCGCCGCCGCGATGCCCGCTCGCGACCAGTACCACCCGCACGTCGTCGACGCGCTCGTCGCCGACGGCTGGCGTTCTACGGTGACGCGCTGGCCCGCGCGGAGCCCGACCGCACGCTCTACGTCGCGGTGCGCGCGAAGGTGTTCCGCGACCTCTTCGAGGAGCCGCTCGGGCAGATGGTCCTCGCCAACGGGCGGTTGAGGCTCATGGTGTTCGACCCCGACCGGCGCGAGGTGCTCCGATGGATTCCGTGACCGACGACCGAGAGATCATCCGCCGCTGCCTGCGGCAGTTCGTAGGCATCCGCTACGCGAACGGCGACATCGAGAACGAGACCGTGTTCGACGAGGAGGCCGGCCGCTACCTCGTGGTCTCGCAGGGCTGGATGGGCGACAAGCGCGTCCACGGCTGCCTGATCCACGTCGAGCTGCGGGGCGACAAGGTATGGATCCAGCGCGACGGCACCGAGGAGGGCGTCGCCAACGAGTTCGTCGCCGCGGGCATCCCCAAGAGCCGCATCGTGCTGGGGTTCTGGGACCCCGACGCGCGCAAGCTCGGCGAGTTCGCCGCGGCCTGAGCGCATCAACGCGGATCGACCGCCGCGAGGCGCTCGCGCACGCCCTCCGGGCACCGAGGCACGCGGCGGTACGTGGAGGCGCCCATCAGCTCGGGCGGCAACGGCACGTCGCGGATCTCACACGCGAAGGCCACGAACGCGCCCGCGAGCGCCGCGTTCGCGGCGACCTCCCACCGCGGCACGTGGGCGTTGACCACGCGCGTGAACGCCTCCGTGAGGGTCGTCTCGAGGTGTTCGAACCGGTATTGCACCCACGGGTTGAGTACATCCTGCGCCCACAGGTCGTAGGCGCGCCGGCTCGGCGGACCGACGTAGCGCGGTATCTCCACGCGAAGGAACGCGCGCTCCGCGAGCAGCGCGAGGCGGAGCTGCGCCTCGACGAAGGGCTCGACGCGGGGATCGGTCTCGTCGGGCACCATGACGCCGCTCGCGCTCGGCGCGTCGTAGCCCGCCTCGGTCAGCGCGCGAGCGCCGACTCCCACGCGCGCCGCGCGCCCGCGAGGTCGCCGAGCGCCTCGTACGCGCGGCCGAGCCCCACGAGCGCAGGCACCTCCACGCGCCACGGAGCCCGCCGTGCGAGGTGGTCGTACCAGTGCGCGGCCTCGGTCCACATGCGCGCGGCTTCGAACGCGCGGCCGACCTCGAGCGCGCGCTCCGTCGTCGCGTCGACGGGCCCCGTCACGCCGAGCAGCCACGCCGCCTCGTCGCGTGCGCGCAGGTGTTCACCGAGCGCGATGCGGTTGGCGACCGTGCGCTCGTCGCGCGGGCACGCGAGGAGCCGCGCGCGGAGAACGATCGCGGCGCCGCGGGCGTGCGACCGCTCGGCGCGGTCGGCGCGGTCGACGGTGCGCGCGATGGTCGCGTCGTCGCAGGCGAGCGCCGCGGTGGGTGCCCACACGGCCAGCAGCGCCGCGAAGACGACGGAGGTTCGGTCCGTGGCGCACGTGCGTAGCGCCGCCGGTCTCGCGCCGGAAGCGCCGCGCATCCGCGCGGGTGATGCGGGCGTTGGGGATCGCGCGTCCGCGCGGGTGATGCGGTCGTTGGGGATCGCGCGTCCGCGCGGGTGATGCGGGCGTGAGGGTCGCGCATCCGCGCGGGTGATGCGGGCGTGAGGGTCGCGCATCCGCGTGGGTGATGCGGGCGTTGGGGATGCTCAAACCCGGCGTCGAGCCGCCGGGCTGTGCAGGGATGCGGCCCCTCCGGGGCGCAAGGATGGGGAGCGCCCATCGGGCCGA
>JBDHVF010000378.1:0-7563 GCA_039809605.1 Polyangiales bacterium
CGCCCGCCGCGCTCGCCGCCGTCACGCTCGCCGCCGCCGCGGGCCTGGTCTTCGCCCTCACGCGCCCCGCCGCGCCGCGCCCCGCGCCCGCGCGCGTGACCGAGGTGATCCGCGAGCCCGGCGAGGCGCTGCCCGCGCGCGACGAGGAGCACCACTACGCCCCCGGCTCGCCCGCCGCGGTGGCCGAGCGCTTTCTGCGCGTGCGCCTGCGCTACCACTACGACGACGCGGCGGCGCTCGCCACGGCCGGCGAGCGCGCGCGCTGCGAGCGCAACGTGCGGCAGTTCACCCAGCTCTCGCCCGACCAGCGCGAGGGCGTGCGCCAGGCGCAGCTCATCGCCGAGGCCGCGCGCTTCGACCTCGAGCGCGCCGTCACCGACGACCTCGGCCCCGACGACGCGGGCCTCGCGCGCAAGCGCGTGCGCGGCGTGCTGCACGCGCGCGGGCCCGTCGAGGGGCGCACCGTCGAGAGCAGCCGCGAGCAGACCCTCGTCTTGCACCTCGTCGACGGCGCGTGGCGCGTGGCCGAGTGGACGCCGTCGCCCTCCGACGGCGGCATCGTGGTGCACCGATGAAGCCCCCCGAGGATTTCTTCTCGCTGCTCGACCGCGGCTCGCGCGAGCACTACGCCGACCCCGACTACTACGACCGCACGTACCGCTCGCGCCGCGACGACGTGGAGTTCTACCGCGCCACGGCGCGGCGCCTCGGGGGCCCGGTGCTCGAGCTCGGCGTGGGCAGCGGGCGCGTGGCGATCCCGCTGGCGCGCGACGGGCACGAGGTGGTGGGCCTCGACCCGTCGGCCCCGATGCTCGCCCGCGCCCGCGAGCGGGCCCGCGAGCTCGCCCCCGGCGCGAGGCTCTCGCTGCGCGAGGGCGACATGCGCTCGTTCGCGCTGCGCCGCCGCTTCGCGCTCGTGGTGGCGCCCTTCAACGTGCTCATGCACCTCTACGAGCCCGACGACTTCGCGCGGTGCTTCGCGTGCGTGGCGCGGCACCTCGCGCCGGGCGGGCGCTTCGTGTTCGACGTGCGCGTGCCGCAGCCGCGCGAGCTCGCGCGCGACCCCGACCGGGAGTACGTGGGCCGCCCCTTCACGCACCCCACGCTCGGCCGCGTGCGCTACACCGAGCGCTTTCAGTACGACCCGCTGAAGCAGGTGCAGCTCGTCACGATGCGCTTCACCCCCGAGGGCAGGCGCCGCGCGGTCGAGACCGTGCTCGCGCACCGGCAGGTGTTCCCCGCGGAGCTGCGCGCGCTCCTGACGCTCGGCGGCCTGCGCCTCGCGCGGCGCATGGGCGACTTCACGGGCCGGCCGCTCGGCCCCGACGACGACGTGCAGATCGTCGAGGCCGCCATCGCGGGGCGCTGAGCTCTCAGTGTCGCGTCGGGACGCTGCTGCGGCGGCCGCCGAACGAGGGCGACCGGCCCTCGCAGAAGAGGATCGTGCAGAAGTGGTGGTTGGCTCGCTTCACGCGGTTGCAGAGCTCCGCGAGGTCGTCGTCGGCGTCGATCACCGTGCCCTCGGCGGGCTGCTGCGTCGAGTCATCGTAGCGACACCCGTCGAGCGCCACCCAGCGACCGCGGTACTGCTTGTGTGCGCAGATCTCGTTCCATGACATCCGCGCGCTCACGCCTGTGCCCATGAGACCGTGTCTCTCCGTCCCCGCGTGCTGCCTCGCAGCGGGCCGCCTCGCAACACCTCGGCGCCATTGCCGGGCGGAGGCAACGCCGTCACCCGCGTCGCGCGCCGACCGAAGACACCAGCGCTGCGCGACGTGTGGCACCACATGGGTACTCCGAGTGACGGAATCATCTCGAACACGAGACCGATATCACACTCGCCCCGAGGTCGGTCAAGACGGCGCCGCGCGCCATCGCCCGAGGGCGGAAGAACGTATGGACAGCCTGTCCGCGCGTTCGCCACCAGGGGCGGACACTCGGAGAGACATGGATTCTGGGGCTGGAGTCAGGGGCGAGGGCAGGCGGAGCCGAAGCTCTGATCGGCGCCGCGAGGGGCGCAGCCCGCGGAGCGCATCGCGCGGTAGGCGGCCTGCGCCGCGGAGCAGCGGCCGCTCAGGATGAGCTCGTCGATGCGGCTCGCGCCGCCGCGGCACACCGACGGCACCTGCGGGCGCTGCGGCGGAGGCTGCGGCGCCACGACGTTCGGGGTCGGCGGAATGGGCTGCAGCGTGCCGTTGTTCGGGGGGATGGGCTGCAGCGCGCCGTTGTTCGGCGGGATGGGCTGCATCCCCCCGTTGTTCGGGGGGATGGGCTGCATGTTGTTCGAGCCCACGGGCTGCACGGTGTTGTTGTTCACCGGCTGCACGGTGTTGTTGTTCACCGGCTGCGTGGTGCCCGTGGTCGACGCCTGCGTGGTGCCGCTGTTGTTGTTGCTGTTGTTGTTGTTGCCGCTGCCGATGGCGACGGCCGCGACGATGCCGCCGAGCACGAGCACGCCCACGCCGATGGCGATGAACTTGCCCGCGCCGCCCGAGCTCTGCGGCGCGGGGCGCTGCGCGAAGCCGCCCTGCTGCGAGCCGTAGGCGTTGAACGGGGGCTGCTGCTGCATCGAGTTGAAGCCCGGGTTCGACGGCGGCTGGTTCACCGCGGGAAAGCCCGGCCCGGTGTTGGCCGCCACGAAGCCGCCGGGGTTCGGCGTGGCTTGAAAGGGCTGCGGCGTAGGCTGCGGGTAGCTCACGGCCATCGTGGCCGCGATGCCGCCCGAGCCCGAGGGCGCGGTCATCCCGCCGGGCTGCGGCGTCGACATGTGCGGCACGGGCGCGGGGGTGTACATCCCGCCGCCCTGCATCGAGCCCATGCCGGGGTTGAACGCGCTCGGGCCCGAGTTGGTCGCCTGCGACCAGTCGTTGCCCGCGCCCGCGTTGCCCGTGAACTCCTGCAGGAACTGCTGCATCGTCTGCGGGCGCTCCTCGGGGCGCTTCGAGAGCGCGCGGAGCACCGCGGCCTTGTGGCGCGGCGGGATGTTCGCGCCGCCGATGTGCGACTCGAAGGGCAGCGGCGGCGTCGTGAGGTGCTTGGTGGCCCACTCCCACGGCGTGCTGGCCTGAAAGGGGAGCTGCCCCGTGAGCATCTCGTACGCGACGATGGCGAGCGAGTAGATGTCGCTCATGGGCTTGAGCGGCTGCCCGGTGAACTGCTCGGGGGACATGTACGGCGGCGTGCCGAGCACCATGCCCTGGCGCGTGAGCTTGGCGTGGGCGGCGTCCTCGGCCGACTCGTCGCGCTTGGCGATGCCGAAGTCGAGCACCTTCACGAAGTCGCCCTTCGAGCCCTTCTGCGTGAGGATGATGTTCTCGGGCTTGATGTCCCTGTGCACGATGCCGTGCTCGTGCGCCTCGCCGAGCGAGCCGCACACCTGCGAGAGGATGTGCTCGACCTTCTGCGGCGGCAGCGGGCCGCGCGCGATCACGTGCGCGAGGCTCTCGCCCTGGATGAACTCCATCGCCACGAAGAGCTTGCCGTCGTCGAGCTGCCCCGACTCGTAGAACTTGATGGTGTTCGGGTGCTCGAGCAGGCCCACGGTGCCCGCCTCGCGCAGAAAGCGCTGCACGAGCTGCGGGTCTTGAGCGAGGTCGGGCTGCAGGGTCTTGATCGCGACCGGGCGCTTGAGGTCGCCGAGCTTCTGCTCGCCCTGATACACCTTGCCCATGCCGCCCTCACCGAGAACCTTGGTGATGACGTATTTGCCGTTGGCAATGGCCTGGCCGATCATCGGGTCGGTGGTGTCGCCGTTCACGTTCGTGCTCACGCAGATGCTCCGCGGGGATGTGACGGAGGGGTACGCGCGGAACATGCGGTCCCCGCCGAAGTCGCCGTCGCCGCGTCCCGTCGGGAACGGCCACGACGGGATAGAGCGTTACGGCACCCGCTACCTTGGCGCAACAGGTTGACCGTCCGGTCGGACATTTCCCTGCCCCCCGCCGGTCGCCGGTGTCGCGTGCGCGGCCGGCGTTCCGTTGCCTCCCGTCGGGGCGCTGGAAGATCCTGACGCACCGCCCTCGTCGTGGAGGGTCAGCGTCACGCCCCGATCCCCTCCCGCGGCCACGACCCTGGCCGCCGTCGGCGGCGCGGGCTCGCCGGGCCTGAGCACCCGCTCCGTCACCCCCATCGACCGCAGCGTGGCGATCACCTGATCGCGCCTGCGCCTGGCGCGCGCGGCGTCGACCGCGAGGGGCCCGCGCACCGCGGGCGGCGTCGTGGGCACCGAGAGCTCCCACCACCGCAGCGGCACGCGCGCCGTCGCCCGCAGCGCCACCGCGAGCTGCGCGAGCACCGGCACGCTCGCGGCCAGCACCTTGTCGTCGGCCCCGAAGCGCACGGGCTGGAGCAGCGTCACCGTGCCCGGATCGTTCGGCCCCGAACGATCCACCCTCACCCTCGGCAGCGCCCCCGCGATCGGCGCGCCGGGCGACGCGGGAGCCTCCGCGCAGCCGTCGTCGTCCTGCACGCCGTTGATCGTCTCGGCCTGCTCGGGGCAGCGGTCGCGCGCGTCGGGCACCCCGTCGTGGTCGTGGTCGGTCTCCGGGCACCCCTGCTGCGCGGGGGATGCCCCGTCGCCCGCGGGCTCGTTCGGGCAGCGGTCCTGCGCGTCGGCGACGCCGTCGTGGTCGGCGTCGGGCGCGGGGCACCCGACTCGCGCGGGGTCGGCCGCGGGGCCCTGCGGCTCGTTCGGGCAGCGGTCGTCGGCGTTGGCGACGCCGTCGTGGTCGGCGTCGTTGTCGGGGCACCCGCGGCGCTCCGAGTCCGCGTGCTCGCCCTGCGCCTCGTCGGGGCAGCGGTCGTCGGCGTCGAGCACGCCGTCGCCGTCGTTGTCGGGGTCGGGGCAGCCGTCGTCGTCTTCGAAGCCGTCCTCGTCCTCGTCGACGGTGGGGCAGCGGTCCTCCTCGTCGGGAATGGCGTCGTGGTCGTTGTCCTCGGGGCACCCGTCGCTGTCTTCGAAGCCGTCGAAGTCTTCGGCGAGGCCGATGCACTGGTCGATCGAGGGGTCGTCGCGCAGCCCGTCGCGGTCTTCGTCGACGAAGCGCGGGGCCCACTGCACCTGCGCGATCGCGCGCACCGCGGCGGTGCCCGGCGCGCCCGTGAGCCCCCACGCGGCGCCGAGCGAGACGGTGAACTCCCCGAGCCCCGAGGTCTGCACGCCGGCCCCCATCTCGATGGGCGTCGTCGACGCGCTGGCGAAGGGCGCGCGCGCGTCGACGGCGCCCTGGAGCGTGGCCCACGTCGTCACCCAGTTGCCCGCGAGGATCGACGCCGACGCGAGCCGCGGCGACACGCCGAGGAAGATCAGCGCGAGAAGCCCTTCGAGCGGCTGGCGGATCGCGACGCCCCAGGTGAACTGGTCTCGCAGCGGTGCGTCGAAGAGGCACGCGGGCGACGTGGCGTCGACGCAGGTGCCCGACTGCGCGGGCCAGCTCCCGTCGACGCGCAGGCGGTACCCGAGGGAGACCGCGCCCACGATGCGAAAGAGCCTGAAGTCGAAGACGCCGTAGAGGTGCGCGGTGGGCGCCCCCCACGACGCGAACGAGCTCGCGCTGCCGAGCGGCGCGGTGCCCGCGAGGTTGAGCGCGAAGCCGAAGCCCTCGCGCTGCTCGCGCTGCGCCTGCGCGCGCTGCGACGCGACCTGTCCGCCGCCCGAGCCCGAGCCCACGGGGGCGGGGCCGAGCTCGCGCCGCGTCGTCCACCGGAGCACGAAGCGGGGGTCGCCGAGCGCCGACTGGTCGGCCATGGCGAGACCCGTGCTGCCCACGTCGGAGGCTTGATAGAGCAGCACGGGCACCTGGAGCGCGAAGGCCATGCGGCTGCCGATGCCGACCTGCGCGCCCGCGGTGAGCCAGAGCTGGTCGCGCACGACGGCCGCGCGCTCGCCGCGGGTCGAGACCACGAGCGGGTCGCGCGCGTACTCGACGACCGACTGCACGTTCCAGTTGCCCGCGCCGGGCACGAGCGTGCCCTCGACCCAGGGCAGCGCGTTGGGGTCGACCGAGAGGTCGGGGCGCCAGGGGCCTCCGTCGACGCGCGTCTGCGCGAGCGCGCCGGCGGGAACGAGCAGGGACGCGAGACACAATGCGGCGGAGCGGAGCGTGGGCATCGCGGCGCGCGACCGTATCACGGGCGCGATCCACGGTTGACACGACGCTCGTTCGTCACCATGCGTGGGCGATCATTTCCGGCGCCCGCTGGGGGCGCCTCGCACGGAGGGACGACGACATGGCAATCCGCCTGGGGGACACGGCACCGAACTTCACCGCCGACACGACGCAGGGCCCGATCGACTTCTACAAGTGGAAGGGCGACTCGTGGGCGGTGCTCTTCTCGCACCCGAAGGACTTCACCCCCGTGTGCACCACGGAGCTCGGGTACACCGCGAAGCTCATGCCCGAGTTCGCGAAGCGCAACGTGAAGGTCCTCGGCCTCTCGGTCGACCCCGTCGAGTCGCACAACCGCTGGGAGAAGGACATCGCCGAGACCCAGGGCCAGGAGGTGAACTTCCCCATGATCGGCGACCCCGACCGCAAGGTCGCGACGCTCTACGACATGATCCACCCCAACGCGAGCGACACCCTCACGGTGCGCTCGGTCTACGTCATCGGCCCCGACAACAAGGTCAAGCTCACGATCACGTACCCCGCTTCGACGGGGCGCAACTTCGACGAGATCCTGCGCGTGATCGACTCGCTCCAGCTCAGCGCGAAGCACCAGGTCGCCACCCCCGTGAACTGGAAGCGCGGCGAGGACGTGATCATCTCCACCTCGGTCACCGACGAGGAGGCGAAGAAGCGCTTCCCCGAGGGGTGGAAGACCCTCAAGCCCTACCTCCGCGTGGTCAAGCAGCCGGGGAGCTGACGCGGTTCGAGCCGACGCCGCTCCGTTCGCGCCGCCCGCGGCCGGGGATGATGGTGGTGCTCCCCTCGTGGCTCGAGCACGACACCGACCCGAGCCGCTCGGAGCGCGAGAGGGTGTGCGTCGCGTTCAACGCCGGGCGCGTGGGGGCGCGGTAGCCACTCGCCATCGCCCCACGCAGCGCCCCGCGGTTGTGGTACCCCTCACCGCTCCCCATGCACAGCGTCGAGCGCTCGTCGCTCCCCAACGGACTCTCGCTCATCACCGTGCGCCGCCCCGGGCTGCACTCGGCCCACGCCTCGCTCTGGCTCCCCGTGGGGAGCCGCGACGACGCGGTGCCCGGCATGGCCCACTACTTCGAACACTGCGTGATGCGCAGCGCCGAGGGGCGCTCGGCCGAGGCCCTCAACGAGGCCTTCGACGCCCTCGGCGCCTCGGCCAACGCCAGCACCTCGCGCGAGTGCACCCAGTTCGAAGTCACCGCGCGGCCCGCGCGACTCGCGCGCGCGACGAGGCTCCTCGGCGAGGTGCTGCGCGCCCCCACCTTCGAGGGCCACGAGGTCGAGCGCGCCGTGGTGCTCGCCGAGATCGCCGACGAGAGCGACGACACCAGCAACCTCGGCCACGCCGCGGTCTTTCGCGGCAACCCCCTCGCGCGCGACAGCCTGGGCACGCGCGCCTCGGTCGAGCGCATCGGGCTGC
>JBDHVF010000379.1:0-7563 GCA_039809605.1 Polyangiales bacterium
GTGATCGCGGGCGCCGCCGCGGGCGTGGCGCCCGACGGCGTGGCCGCGCAGGGCGCGCAGGGCGCGGTGCCCGACGAGCTCGCGGCGCTCCCGTTCAAAGACGCCAAGGCCCGCGTGCTCGAGTCGTTCGAGCCGGCGTACCTTCGGGCGCTGCTGGTGAAGCACCACGGCAACATCACCCGCAGCGCCGCCGCCGCGGGCCTCACGCGCTACCACCTGCGTGAGCTCTGCAAGCGCTACGGGCTGCGCGACACCGACAACGAGCCCGAGTAGTCAGCTCCCGTAGCGGGCGACGAGCGCCTTCGCGCGCTCGACGAAGCCCGCCATGTGGAAGCGCTCGAACTCGGCCCAGGTGCAGAGCGACGTGGGGTCGGTCACGCGGTCGACGAAGAGCTTGCCGTAGAGGTGGTCGACCTCGTGCTGCCAGGTGCCCGCGGTGAGGCCCCGCACCACCTGCTCGACGTCGTTGCCGTGGCGGTCCCAGTGGCGCACGCGGATCTCGGTGGCGCGCGGCACGAGCCCCCTGAAGTTCGGCACCGAGAGGCACCCCTCGTAGTTGTCGAAGCGCTCGTCGGTGAGCACCTCGATCACCGGGTTGACCGCGATCGTGAGGGGCACGTCGGGCTTGTAGGGGTAGCGCGGGTTCTTCTTCACCTCGATCGCGCAGAGCATCACGGGCTCGTAGATCTGGATGGCCGCGAGGCCCGCGCCGTTGGCGTCGCGCATCGTCTCGACCAGGTCGTCGATGAGCCGCTGCGTCTCGGGCGAGAGGAGTTCCTCGCGCGTGAGCGTGCGCGCCGTCTGCCGGAGCAGGGGATGACCGATGTGGGCGATCTTGCGGAGGGTCATTGGGGGACGCGAAGCCTAGCAGGGACGGCGGGGCCCTGCTCGGAGCGTCTCCGGGTGCAGGGCCCGCGATGATCGGCGTGCGCGGCGCGCATCGCGAGCGCGCGAAGCGAGCGGGCGCCCCTGTCGAGGCTCCTCGATTCGCCCACTGGCAGACGGCCCATGTGATGCCTAGGAATCGCGCATGGCGATCGCGGCGTTTCCTCGGTGCTGGTTCATCACGGGCGTACGCGTGGGCCTCGGTCGCGCGATCGCCGACGCGGCCCTCTCGCGCGGGGACCGGGTCACGGGCACGACGCGGCACCCCGACGACGCCGAGCGCTTCACCGAGCTCGCGCCGGGGCGCTCGTTCGGGTACGTGGCCGACGTCTCGCACGAGGCGTCGGTGCGCGCGGCGGTCGAGCAGGCCATCGCGGCGCTCGGGCACCTCGACGTGGTGGTGAACAACGCGGGCTACGGCCTCTTCGGCGCCGTCGAGGAGCTCGCCGACGAGGAGGTGCGCGCGCAGTTCGACGTCAACGTGTTCGGCGTGTGGAACGTGCTGCGCGCGGTGCTCCCGCACCTCAGGGCGCGGCGCGCGGGGCACGTGATCCAGATGTCGTCGATCGCGGGCCTCGCGGCGTCGGGCGGCGGCGGCGCCTACAGCGCTTCGAAGTTCGCGCTCGAGGGCATGAGCGAGGCGCTCGCGTTCGAGCTCGCGCCCCTCGGGGTCGCCGTCACGATCGTCGAGCCCGGCGCGTTTCGCACCGACTTCGCCGGGGGCTCGGCGCGCGTGGCGCGGCGCTCGATCGACGAGTACGCGACGGGCTCCGCCGCGCAGCGCAGGCGCCTCGGCGCGCTCGACGGCCACCAGCCGGGCGACGCCGCGAAGCTCGCCGCGGCCGTCATGCGCCTGATCGAGATGAAGCCTCCCCCCGTGCGCCTCGCGCTCGGCGACGACGCCCTCGCCCGCGCCCGCACCAGGCTCGCGTGGGTGCAGCGCGAGCTCTTCGCGAACGAGGCCCTCTCGCGCTCCACCGCGCTCGACGGCGCGGCGCACGGCGCGGGCATCGGCCCCTTCGAACCGCCCGCGCTCAAGCCTCGCTGATCGCCGCCCTGGAAGAGCGACGCGCGAGGCATCGGCGCCCAAGGTGGCAGTCCGCTACGGCCGCGCGCTCGCCGCGCCCGCGCGCCACCTCGCGCCAAAAGCCCATGATTCCAAGCGTTTTGCGCGCAGACCGGCGCGGGGCACGGGCGATGCTCGAACGGCCGCCTTGGGCGCCGCTGCGCGACGCTCGAATGCCTCTCCAACGACCGCAACGTTTCCAACAGGAGGTGCGTATGGCGCGTCTCAACTGGTTCAGCCTCGGCATCGTGGTGGTGGTGGCCTGCGCCGGCGCGTGCAGCCGCGACGAAACGCCCGCGACCACCGCGCAGGCCCCGTCGAACTCCACGTCGTCGGGCTCGTACGCGAGCGGCACGAACCCCGGGAGCGTGTCGGGCACGAGCACGGGCTCGACCTACGGCACGACGGGCTACGGCACCACGGGCTCGTCGAACACCGCGGGCACCTACGGCACGACGGGCTACGGGACCGCGGGCTCGTCGAACACCGCGGGCGCCTACGGCAGCGCGGGCACCGGCATGGGCACGACGAGCAGCTACGGCGCGATGAGCGGCACGGCGGGCAACAGCGCCACGTCGGGCTCGACCAGCGGGTACAACACCCCGAGCACCGACAGCTCGATGGGCGCTTCGAGCACCTACGGCACCACGGGCAGCTCGGGCACCACCTACGGGAGCACCGGCACCACGGGCAGCTCGGGCACCACCTACGGGAGCACGGGCACGTACGGCGGCACGGGCACCAGCGCGACGGGATCGAGCGCGTTGAACAGCGGCACGAGCGGCACCGGCTCGACGACCTCGGGCGCCACCGGCGCCTCGGGCACCGAGAGCGACACGACGGGCACCAACGTCGCGACGACGCACAACGTCCCCGGCTCGCCCGAGTGCCCGGTGCCCACCGCGCGCAACAACACCACGAGCCACTCGCGCAACGCCCGCGGCATCAGCGCGCAGCACAGCACCAGCGGCTCGCAGAGCACGTCGACGCGCGGCTCTCACTCGACCGCCGGCTCGTCGAACACCGGCAGCACGAACGTCGGGTCGCCCAGCACCGGCTCGTCGAACACCGGCAGCACGAGCACGACCCGCTCGAACACCGGCAGCTCGAGCTCGAGCCCGAGCCGCTCGAACACCGGCAGCTCGAACACGGGCCGCACCGGGTCGTCGAGCACCGGGTCGTCGAGCACCGGGTCGTCGGGCAGCATGGGCACCGGCGGGCGCTGACCGCACGCACTGGCGACTTCGAACGCGCTTCGAACGCGCCGGTGGCACACCCTGGCAGAGCGCCGTGACGCGCCCACCGCGCGCCGCGGCGTTTTCTAGAGCGATCGCGCGCTGGCACGATCGTTGGTGATGCCGCCGGCGATGTCTCCGCTCCTCTCGCGCTCGTGGTTCGTTCGCGCCGCCCTCGCCGCGGTCTTCGCGAGCGGCGTCGCTGCGTGCTCCGACGCGCCGCCCTCGCCCGCCGACGCCACCGTGGCCGACGCCGCGAGCGACGCGACCGACGCCACGCCCGATGTCTCGACCGACGTGGCGCCTCGCGACGCGCCCCCCGACGCCGACCCGCCCGACTTCGCCGACCACACCGTGCGCCGCATCGACTCGCTCGCGGACTTCGACGCCGTGGCGACCGACGCCCACGGCATCGCGTCGACCAAGCTGGTGATCACGGCCTTCGACGACGCCCCGCGGCGCGACGTGCGCTTCTACGACTCGCGCTTCTTCGCCCTGCACGACGAGTGGTACTGGTTCCGCCTGCTCAACGGCGCGGCGGTGCCCGGCGACGACGGCGTCGCGCCCGTGCCCGGGCTCTCGCTGCCGACGATCCGCGCGGTCTACGACTGGGCGCGGGCGCAGGCAACGCTGCCGCTCGACCTGCAGTTCGGCGACGGCAGGCTCTACTCCTGGCGCTTCTACGACCTGGCGTTCGGGCGCGCGCGCATCCGCGGGCTCGCGACGCTCATGCACGTCGCGGCGCGCGGCGGCCCCTCGCCCGCGCCCGAGCGCTGGGGCTTCGAGCTCGAGTACAGCGACGCGGTCACGCACCCCGAGCTCGTGGTGTTCTTCGAAGA
The DNA here is from genome assembly GCA_039809605.1 of Polyangiales bacterium. Lineage (GTDB taxonomy): Bacteria > Myxococcota_A > Polyangia > Polyangiales > CAISKJ01. Next base: position 4,026 of record JBDHVF010000379.1, read on the forward strand.
GATCCAGCGGCACGTCGCGCCCTCGATCGCCCGCGACCTGCGCTTCGTCGTGCGCTCGGCCGAGCACGAGGCGCTCGCGCAGCGCATGGAGCGCGAGCGCCTGCCGTACTGGGACCGCGTCCTGCGCTACCGCGACCTCGTCGTGCCGGGCGCCCGCGAGGTCTACAGCGACGGCGTCGCCGCGGGCTCGCTGCGCTTCATCCGCGCGGGCCAGCGCTTCGACGACACCACGCCCGAGGACATCCTCGTCTTCGAACAGGTCCCCGACCTGCTGCCCCCCGCGGCGGGCGTGGTCACCGCGGTGCCGCAGACGCCGCTCGCGCACATCAACCTCCTGGCGCGCAACCGGGCGATCCCCAACGCCCACGTCGCGGGCGTGCTCGACGACCCCGGCGTGCAGCAGCTCGAGCGGGGCCGGGCCCGCGTGGTGATGCTCGCCGAGGCGCCCTCGCGCGTCGTGCTCGCGGCCATCACCGCCGAGCAGTACGACCGCTACCGCGCCCTGGCCGCGCGGCCGCTGCGCGCCGTGACCACGCCGCCCGTCGCGTCGATGCCCAGGGTGATCGACCTCGCGTCGCGCCCGCTCTCCGAGCGGTCGTCGCTCATCGCCACGGTGGGTGGCAAGAGCGCGGGCATGATGGCGCTCGTGCACGACGGAGCGCTCGTGCGCCCCGACCGCCCGCAGGCCATCGCCGTGCGCTCGTACGTCGAGCACCTGGCGCCCCTGCGCGCGCGCATCGAGGCCGCCCTCGCCGCGCCGCGCTTCGACGTCGACGCGCGCGTGCGCGAGGTGGTGCTCCAGGGGGTCGACGCGTTTCGCGCGCGCAACCCGCGGCCCGAAGACGCCGCGTTCGCCGACGCGACGCTGCGCGACAACCCCGCGGGCACCGCGCTCGGAGACCTCGTGCGCAACGGCGGCGTGCGCGGGCTCGTCGAGCGCGCCCCCATCGCGCCCGCGGCCCTCGCGGAGATCACCGCGGCCCTGCGCGCGGCCTACGGCGACCTCGCGGTGACCCAGGGCCTGCGGTTCCGCTCGTCGTCGAACGTCGAGGACGTCGAGGGCTTCAACGGCGCGGGGCTCTACGAGTCGTACACGGGCTTTCTCGACCCCGAGGCGCAGCGCCGCTCGGACCGCGACAAGACCGTCGAGCGCGCCATCTTGCGCGTGTGGGGGTCGTTCTGGGGCTTCGAAGCCTTCGAGGAGCGCCGCGTCGAGCGCATCGACCACCTCGCCGCGGCGATGGGCGTGACCGTGCACCCGCGCTTCGACGACGAGCTCGAGCGCGCCACGGGCGTGTGCACCTTCACGCTCATGCCGCCGGGGTCGCCCGACGAGGCGCGCCTCGAGGTCAACGTGCAGGCCGGCGCCGAGAGCGTCGCCAACCCCGACCCCGCCGTGCTCCCCGAGGTGGTGCGCGTCTCGCGCGCCCGGGGAACGACCGCGCTGCGCGTCGAGCGCGCGCGCCGCTCGACGCTCTCGCCCTCGGCCGACCTGCTCTCGGACGACGCGCTGCGCGGCCTCTTCGACGACACCTCGCGCGTCGTCACGCGATGGCTCGACGACGAGAACTCGCGCCGCCCCGCGGCGCAGCGGGGGCGCACGCTCACGCTCGACTTCGAGTTCCACGACATGCGCGCGGGCTGGCCCGCGATGCGCGACGGCGCGGTGCGCCCCGCGCGGCTGGTGCTCAAGCAGGCCCGCTCGCTCGAGCCCGGCGCGTCGATCACCCTGCCCGAAGCCTCGGCGTGGCCCGTGCCCCGCGACGTGTTCGTGCGCGCGCGCCGCGTGAGCGACGAGGTCTGCGCGGCCGACCTTCCGGGCGGCGGGCGCCTGCGCGCCGTGGCCCTGCGCGCGCTCACCGACGCGTCGATCACGCCCGACGTGGGCTTCTCGGCCGACCCCTTCGAAGCGCGCGTCACGCTCTCCGTCGAGGGCGCCGCGCTGCCCGCCCTCGGGTGGACCGCCGGGGCGAGCTTCACCGCCGACCACACCGAGCTCGCGGTCACGCGCGACGCGGGCGTCACGCGCTACGCCGTGCGGGCGGGCGCGCCGGCCGCGAGCGGCTTCGAGCGCTTCGAACTCGGGGCCGACGGGCGCGCCGTGGTCACGCTCGGCGACCGGCGCTTCGAAGCCGCCCTGCGCTGCGCGACCGAGCTGCGGTACGCGAGCCCGCGCGACTACCTCCTCTCGCTCGTGCCGCGGTGACCTTCGCTCAGCCGAGGCGGTAGCCCACCAGCACGAACACCAGGTGTTGCAGCGGGAAGGCGCCCCACGAGAGCTCGTACGAGAGGGCCGCGCGCCACCGCTCGCCGAAGCGCCGGTCGCCCGCGAGGCGCGCGCGGTGGGCCCAGGTGGTGATGGCGTTGTCGCCGTAGGTGAGCCGGTCGAGGCCGTAGCCCGCGGAGACGTGGGTGAGCGGCCCGACCAGCACGCTCCACGCCGCGTGGGCGCCGTAGCCGTTCACGCGGTCGCCGAGCGACCAGCGCCCCATGAGCGACGCGCTGCTGCCGCGCGTGGGCAGGTCGAGCACCCGCGCGCCGGCCTCGGTGACGAGCGAGCGCACGCCGTCGGGGTCGTCGGAGCCCCTCGCCGCGCCGAAGACCCAGAGCGTCGGGAGCGCGCGCGCGTCGACGCTCGCCGCCGCGAAGCGCCGCACGGGCAGCACCGGCAGCCCCGGGATCTGCGCCACGAGCGAGTCGGTGAAGAGCGGGCGGTCGAGGCCCGCCGAGAGCCCGAGGCGCAGCCCCCCGCGCAGGAGGTCGGCGCGCCCGTCGACGATGGCGCGCGTCACGCGGGGGCCGTCGCGCCCCGCGGCGTCGGGCGCGAAATCGAGCACGGCCTCGCCCGTGAGCGAGAGCGTCGAGCGGTAGTCGAAGCCCGCGCCCACGGTCGCGAAGACGCGGTCGAGGCCGGTGCTCCAACCGTCGACGACGAGCGCGGCGTCGAGGCGGCCGCGCACGGGCCCGGCGCCGCCGAGACGCGCGCGAACGCTCGCGCCCGCGCGCGGCGCGAAGAGGGAGGGGGCCGTGGTCGCCACGTCGGGGCGCAGGCCCGCGAAGGCCGCCACCTCGACGGGGCCGTTGCGGGGGCGCCACCGCGCGCGCGCGCCGTCGGTCATGCCGATCGCGGCGCCGGGCAAGGTCGCCATGCGCCCGACCTCGACGCCGTACGCGCCGCCCGCGGGCGCGTAGCCGAAGCGCAGGAGGTAGACGTCGAGCCTCGCCTGCGGGTGCTGAAAGGGCACGTAGAACACCTCGGGCGAGGCCACCACGCGCGCCTCGACGAGGTGGTCGTGGAACCACCCGCCGCCCCACGCGGCGCTCACCTGCGAGACGAGGCCGAGGTCGTGGTACGAGCGCGTGTCGCCCTCGGGGCTGCCTCCCGCGAGCAGGCGCAGCGCGACCTCGCCGCGCACGCCGCGGGGTCGTCGCCGGGGGTCGTCGTCGAAGGGGTCGGCGGGCGACTCCGCGGGCACACCACGCGCGTACGGGCGCCACGGGGTCGCGCCGAGGGCCCACGACGCGTCCCACGGCGCGG
>JBDHVF010000380.1:0-7554 GCA_039809605.1 Polyangiales bacterium
GACGGCGCGGCGGGCGATGTCCTGCGCGGCGACGAACATCGCGCCGCGCGCGAGGGTCTTGCGCCTCTGCACCTGCCAGTGCGCGGGCGGGGCGCCCTCGGCGTGGCTCGCGTCGAGCAGGCGGCGGAGGTTCGGGTCCGACATCGAGAGCCCGAGAAAGAGCGCCTCGTGGTGGCGGAGGTGGTGCACCACGTCCTCGACGGCCCAGTGAAAGACCGTGCCCGAGATGCGGTGGTACTCCTCCTCGGAGAAGACCACGGCCGCGTCGGCCACGGAGCCGCGGTGCGGCAGAAACCCGTGCGGGTGCAGGATGGGGATGCCCCTGCCCTCGGCGCGCCCGTGGCGCCACACGGTGTGGAACGCGACGCCGCGGGCCATGAGCTCGCGCTCGAGCAGGTCGTCGTAGTTGAAGGTGACCACCGCGGGCACGCGCCCCGCGCGCGCGCCCTCGGCGATGAAGTCGGCGACGGCGCCGAGGGTGGTCTCGCCCTCGGGCGTCGCGGGCTTCGCGGGGTAGAGCTGCGCGCGCAGGCGATCGAGGAACTCGCGCTCCACCCGCTGCCGCGTGGGCGCGCCCGCGCGCCGCGCGCGGCGCCACGCGTCGCTCTTCACCACGCGCGCGAGGATCGTCAGGTCGTAGCCGACGTAGTCCGCGAGCCACGCCGCGAGCGCGCGGCGGAACGACGGCGGGAACGAGCGGAGCAGCCGCGCGTGCTCGTCGCGCTCGAAGAGGAGGCCCACGACCAGGTCCTTCCACGCCGGCACGCCGAACTCGAGCGACACGCCCGCGCCCAGAAAGGGCACGAGCCGCCCGCCGCGGTGCGCCTCGCGCAGCGCGCGCAGCTCCGACGCGCGCAGGGAGCTCCGCCCGATGCGGACCCTCGGGTTCGACGGCATCGACGTCGATGCATGGTCGCCCGTGCCCCGGGCCGCAACCCCCGCGTCACTTCGCGGCAGACGGCGCGCGCGACTTCGTCCAGTCGATGCGCCACACGCCGCCCGACTGCACCCAGTGGAGCCGCCTGCGCTTCGCGTCGGGCGTGGCGAGGGCCAGGTGGTAGAGCTGGTCGACGCGGGTGTAGAAGCCGCGCGTGTGGTAGCTGCCGGGCCACGCGAGCTTCGCGCAGTCGAGGTGGTGGCAGAACTCGTGGAGCAGCGTGCTCAGGAACGACCGCGGCGTCGAGACCTGCGCGCGGACGGCCGTCTTCAGCCACACGCGGATCTTCTGCGTGTCGGGCGCGTAGTCGCCGTAGAGCTGGTAGGTGGTGACCTCCTCGTGCACGCGGTGGGGCCTCACGCCGAGCACGCTCACGGGCGGCGGCGCGACCGAGAAGAAGTCCGACAGCGGCTCGAGCACCGCCACGCTCGCGCGGCGCACCGCCGGCGCGTCGCCCGACTCCACCGCGGCGCAGAGCGCGCGCGTCGCCGACTGCAACGGCTCGGCGGGCGGCGGCGGCGCGAAGAGCGCGAGGCCCTCGCTCGCCGCGTACTCGGCCTGCTGTGACCTGCGACGGGGCACCGGGTCGGTGATCACGCGCGCAGGGTAGCACCGCCGGGGGGCCTCCCTCGACAGCCCGCGCGGGCTGTGCGAAACGTGTCGCCCGCCAACCCGCCTCGATCGCCCATGGAGCTGACCCCCAAGGCCGCCGTCACCGAGTTCCGCGAGCGCATCCGATGGATGACGATCTTCGTCACGCTCGGCATGTTCGCCCTGCTCGCGCGGCTCTTCGTGGTGCAGATCGTCGACAGCGCGCGGTGGGTCAAGATCGCCGAAGACAACGTGCTCCGGCGCATCGACCTGCCGACCACGCGCGGGATCATCCGCGACGCGCGCGGCAGGGTCATCGCCACCAACCGCCCGTGCTACAACGTCTACGTCATCCCGGGGTTCTTCCGCGCCGAGAACTTCCCGCGCTTCGCCGAGTACCTGGGCCTCGGGCGCGACGAGCGCGACCGGCTCGAGGCGCGCATCCGCGGGGCCGAGGGGCCGCGGCGCTTCCACCAGGTGCTCGCGCGCGCCGACATCGACCGCGAGGCCCTCGCCCTCGTCGAGACGCACCGCGCCGACCTGCCGGGCGTGCAGGTCTTCGCCGTGCCCGTGCGCCAGTACCCCTTCGGCAGCCTCGCGTCGCACGCCATCGGGTTCTTGAACGAGGTCAACGCCGACGACCTCGCCGAGTACCAGGACCGGGACTACCGCCCCGGCGAGCGCATCGGCCGCTCGGGCCTCGAGCGCGCGTGGGAGTCGATCCTCCGCGGGCGCCGAGGGTGGCTGCGCCTCGAACACGACGTGCGCGGCATGATGCTCTCGGCGCGCGACTCCGTCCCCAACGCCGGGCCCGACCGCCGCCAGGAGCCCGTGCCCGGCCGCGACCTCGTGCTCTCGCTCGACATGGAGCTCATGCGCTCCATCGACCGCGCGTTCCGCGGCAGGCCCTCGGGCGCGGCGGCCGTGGTCGACGTGCGCACGGGCCGCGTGCTCGCGCTCTACTCACGCCCCTCGATCGACCCGAACCTCCTCATCACGGGCATCCCCCCGTCGCTCGCGCGCGAGATCGACGAGAACCCGTACCGCCCCCGCATCGACAAGACCATCTTCGAAAGCTACTACCCGGGCTCGACCTTCAAGCCCTTCGCCGCCCTCTCGGGCCTCGAGGCGCAGGTCATCGACGACCGCACGCAGGTGAGCTGCAACGGGCGCCACGAGATCGGCCGGCGGGTGTTCCGGTGCCAGCACAACCACGGCATCGTCACCCTGCGCCGCGCCCTCGTCGAGAGCTGCAACATCTACTTCTACACGCTCGCCGAGACCATCTCGATGGACCTCTTCGCCCGCATGGCCAACGAGTTCGGCCTCGGGCACCGCACCGGCGTGGGCATCAACCAGGAGACCCCCGGCTTCATCCCCACGCGCGCGTGGTACGTGCAGAACTTCGGTCAGTTCCGCACGGGCTTCTCGCTCAACATGGCCATCGGGCAGGGCAACACGCGCGTCACCGTGCTCCAGATGGCCATGGCCTACGCGGCCCTCGCCAACGGCGGCACCCTCTTCGTGCCGCAGCTCGTCGAGCGCGTCGAGGGCCCCGACGGAGACGTGATCCAGACCTTCTCGCCCACCGTGCGCCGCCACGTGCAGGTCACCCCGGCCAACCTCACGCGCGTCACCACGGCCCTCGCCGGCGTGGTGGCCGACCGCGCGGGCACCGCCCACAACGCCCTGCTCGGCGAGGTCACCATCGCGGGCAAGACGGGCACCGCGCAGGTGGCCCACCTGGGCCTCGCCTCGGGCGACCCCCGGCGCAACTGGTACGAGAACCGCGACCACGCCTGGTTCGCCGGCTTCGCGCCCGCGGAGAACCCCGAGATCGCCCTCGTGGTGCTCGTCGAGCACGGCGGCTCCGGCGGCCACGAGGCCGCGCCCGTCGTCTCGCAGATCGTCCGCGACTGGTTCACGCGCATCCGGCCCGGCGCGACGGCGCCCGCCGCGCAGGCCCACCCGTAGAGGTCCGCCCATGGCCCGCTCGCTCCAGTTCCGGCTCCGCGATCAGTTCGACTGGCCGCTCTTTCTCATCGTGTCGATCGTCGCGACCGTGGGCGTGGTGAACCTCTACTCGGCCACGAGCGCCCACGTGGGCGCGCGCAGCGAGCTCTACATCCAGCAGATCTACTGGCTCGCCCTGGGCGCGGCCACGGCCGTCATCGTCGCGTCGATCGACTACAAGGTCTACGAGCGCTACGCGTACGCCGCGTACGCGGGCTCGATCACCACGCTCGTGGCCGTGTTCATCATCGGCAACGACATCCGCGGCACCCACCGCTGGATCAAGCTCGGGAGCTTCCTCTTTCAGCCGAGCGAGTTCGTGAAGCTGAGCCTCATGCTCGCCGTCGCGCGGTACATCCACCGCGACAACCGCAGCGAGCGATGGACGCTGCGCGACCTCATCATCCCCGCCGCGCTCATCGCCCTGCCGCTCGGGCTCATCATGGCCCAGCCCGACCTCGGCACCGCGCTCATCGTGGGGCTCGTGGCCGTGAGCGTGCTCTCGCTCGTGCGCATCGAGCGCCGCACGCTCACCGCCATCGTGGTGGGCGGCGCCACGGGCGCGTGGCTCCTCTGGAGCTTCGGCATGAAGGCCTACCAGAAGGAGCGCCTCACGTCGTTCCTCGACGCGTCGAACCGCGACGTGCAGGGCGCCGGGTGGCAGGCCCACCAGAGCATCGTGGCCGTGGGCTCGGGGAGGCTCACGGGCCAGGGCTTCATGCGCGGCACGCAGAACCAGCACCACTTCCTGCCCGACACGCACACCGACTTCCCCTTCCCCGTGTGGGCGCAGGAGCAGGGCTTTCTCGGCGCGAGCCTGGTGGTGCTGCTCTACGCCTTCCTCGTGCTCTGGGGGCTGCGCATCGCGTCGACCGCGCGCGACCGCTTCGGCACCGCCATCGCCGTGGGCGTCTCGTCGCTCTTCTTCTGGCACGTGATCTTCAACGTGGGCATGGTCACGCGCTCGCTCCCCGTCGTGGGCGTCACGCTGCCGTTCTTCTCCTACGGCGGCTCGAGCGTGCTCACCATCCTCATCGGCGTCGGGCTGCTGATGAACGTCTCGATGCGACGGCAGGCGTGGTGAACGCCGCGCGCGCGGTGACCGCCGTCTTTGCCCTTTCGTCGCGCGCCGCGCTCGCGCCCTTGACCTCGGCCCCGCGGTGCCTACCTTGCACCTTGGACCTTACGCATCGGCACTGTGGCCGCACATCGCAATGGCCAATCCCCGCGTCACGGTTCCGTAGCGCAGCGCGCAGGTGAACGGTTGCCTCCGCGTCCGCGCGGCGCGCCTCCGCGCCGTCGGGTCCGAAGGAGGCAGTCATGACCATCGTAGGCGTCATCACCGTTCCGCTGGGCGACCGCGTGCTCACGCTGCCGGTCGTGTCGTTCCCGTACGCAAACCTCGACGCCCCCCGCATGCCGGGCGGGCTCTTCGTCGACGACGAGGGCCACCTCGGCATCGCCGTCGACGCGCGCGCCTCGATGCCCTCGATCCACGCGAGCGCGGTGCAGAGCGCCATCGAGGCCGCCAACGCGCTCGCCGACCTGCCCAACTGAGGCGCGCGCAGCGCCCCTTCGAAGCGCCTCGCGCGCGGCCCGGCGGTTGCGATATGAAGCCGCGCATGGGCAAAGGGTCACACGCCGAAGCCGAGAAGCTCTTCGCGCAGGGAATGGGCCGCTTCGAAGAGGGCGACCACGAGGCGGCCGCCGCGCTCTTCGAGCGCTCCATCGCGGCCGACGGCGACTACCTCGCGCCGCATTACATGCGCGGCGTGGCGTTCAACGCGCTGGGCATGCTCGACGAGGCCGCGGCGGAGTTCGCCGAGGTCGTGCGCATCGACCCCGGTGACGGCGACGGGCACTTCAACCTCGGCAACGCGTACCTGCACATGGGCCGCTTCGCCGAGGCCATTCCCCTGCTCGAGAAGGGCTACGCCCTCGGCGTCGAGGACATGACCGACGACGGCGCCCTCTACAACCTCGCCACCGCGCACTTCGAGCTGGGCAAGCACGAGAACGACCTCGCCCACGTCAAGCGCGCCGTCGAGCTCTTCGAAGCGGTCGAGCGCGCCAACCCCCTGCACGCCGCGGCGGTGTTCTCTCGCGCGATGGCGCTGCTCGTGCTCGGGCGCCACACCGAGGCCGCCGCGGAGTTCGCCCGCGTGGTCGCCTTCGACCCCGCGTCGACGCACCCCACGGTGGTGCAGTCGCACGTGGCCGAGGCCGTGGCCCTCACCGCGCTCGGACGCTTCGAAGAGGCCCTCGGCGCGCTGCGCGAGGCCGTGCGCAAGGAGCCCCGCGTGGCCGCCGTCGCCGCGAAGGACCCCGACTTCGACGCGCTGCGCTCGTCGCCCATGGGAGAGGGCTTCGCCGCGCTCGTGGGCGCCGCCCCGGCCCCGAGGCTCTCGCTCCCGTGCGACGTGACGCTCTCGATGCCCGCGCCCGACCTCGCGTCGCTGCGAGACTTCATCTACGAGCGCGGCAACGACCTCGTGCCCGCGATGCAGGAGCTCTCCGAGGCCGCGGCGGGCGGCGCCTCGCCCGTGCTGCTGGTGTTCGGCCTGCGCGACCGCGCCACCGCCCGGCGCCTCGTGGAGCTCTCGCGAGACTGGGCGTACCTGCACCACCCCGGGCTCATCAAGAACCTCAACTGGGAGTACGACCGGGCCGTGCTGGCCTTCGCGGACCTGCACACCCGCGCGCCCGTGTCGCTCGCCGACGTCGCCGCGCTGGCGAGCGAGGAGGAGCGCGCGAAGCGACTCCCCGCCGCGAAGAAGAAGGCCGCAGCGAAGAAGGCCCCCGCCGCGAAGCAGAAGACCGCTGCGAAGAAGACCGCTGCGAAGAAGACCGCTGCGAAGAAGACCGCTGCGAAGAAGAAGCCGCGCCGGTAGCGCTTCACGCCGCGCGCGCGTTCGTGAGAGCCTCGGGAGCGATGAGGACCCGACTCGCGGTGGTGGTGGCGTCGGCGCTCGCGGCCGGCTGCTCGGCGGACCCCGACCTCGACCAGCTCACGCAGGAGCAGGTCGTGTGCGCGCGCGGGGGCACGCTGCCGGGCATCGACGTCTCGTTCTGGCAGGGCACGATCAACTGGGATCAGGTGCACCGCGCGGGCTACCGCTACGCGATCGTGCGCGCGTACTACGGCGCGAGCACGCGCGACTCGCAGTTCGACCGCAACTGGCGCGAGGCGCGGCGCGTGGGCATGCTGCGCGGCGCCTACCAGTGGTTCAAGCCGCTGCAGGACCCGATGGCCCAGGCCGACCGCATGGTCGCCGCCGTGGGCAGGCTCGGGGCCGGTGACCTGCCCGTGGTGGCCGACGTCGAGGAGCCGCCGGGCGACGGCATCCCCTCGCGCGCCGAGTACGCGCGCCGGCTGCGCGTCTGGTACGACCGCGTGCGCTCGGGCACGGGGCGCGCGCCCATCATCTACTCGGGCAAGTACTACTGGGAGGGCTACCTCGCCTCGACGGCCTTCGCGAGCACGCCGCTCTGGCACCCGCAGTACACCTCGGCCTCGTGCCCCAACATCGCCAACCAGTGGCGCACGTGGACCTTCTGGCAGTACTCGAGCACCGGCCGCGTGCCCGGCATCTCGGGCAACGTCGACATGAACCGCTTCAACGGCACCATGTCCGACCTCAACGCCCTCGCGGGCATCACGCCTCCGCCTCCGCCCCCGCCGCCCCCGCCGCCGCCGCGCGACGCGTCGATCGACCGCCCCGCGTCGGCCGACGTTCCGCGTGACGTGGCTGCCGACCGCGCCGCGGACGTGGCGCGAGACACCGCGAGCGACCGCCCCGCCGACGTGGCGCGCGACGCGGCCGCCGACCTCGTGAGCCCCGTCGACGCGAACGTCGACGACGCGCCTACGCCCGACGACGCGCCCGCGCCCGACGACGCGGAGCCCCCCGTGGACGTGAGCGTCGACGACGACACGCCCGCCCTCGGCGACGCGGGCCTGGTCGACGAGGCGCTGGTCGACCCCGACGCGCCCGCCGACGACTCAGGCGGCT
>JBDHVF010000381.1:0-7553 GCA_039809605.1 Polyangiales bacterium
CTCGTGCACGGCCGAGAGCTGCACGCGGATGCGCGCCTCGCCCTTCGGCACCACGGGGTAGTAGAACCCGATCACGTAGATGCCCTCGTCGAGCAGGGCCGCGGCCATGCGCTGCGCGAGCACCGCGTCGCCGAGCATCACGGGCACGATCGGGTGGATGCCGGGCTTGATGGTGAAGCCCGCGCGCTCGACGCCCGCGCGGAAGCGCGCCGCGTTCGACATCACCTTGTCGCGCAGCGCCGTCGAGGCCGTGAGCAGGTCGAGCGCCGCGATGGCCGCCCCCACGATGGCGGGCGCCACCGTGTTCGAGAACAGGTACGGCCGCGAGCGCTGGCGCAGGAGCGCGACGACCTCGGAGCGGGCCGCGGTGAACCCGCCCGACGCGCCGCCGAGGGCCTTGCCGAAGGTGCCCGTCACGATGTCGACGCGCGAGGTCACGCCGTAGTGCTCGGGCGTGCCGCGGCCCGTCGCGCCGATGAAGCCCGTCGCGTGCGAGTCGTCGACCATCACCATCGCGTCGTAGTTCTCCGCGAGGTCGCAGATGCGGTCGAGCTTCGCGAGGTAGCCGTCCATCGAGAAGACGCCGTCGGTGGCGATCATGCGCAGGCGCCTGCCCTGCGTGGCCTGCAGGGCCTTCTCGAGCGCCTCCATGTCGCCGTTGGGGTAGCGGTGGCGCTCGGCCTTGCACAGCCTGATGCCGTCGATGATCGACGCGTGGTTGAGCGCGTCGGAGATGACCGCGTCCTCCTCGCCGAGCAGCGTCTCGAAGAGCCCGCCGTTGGCGTCGAAGGCCGAGCCGTAGAGGATGGCCGACTCCATGCCCACGAAGCGGGCGATCTTCGCCTCGAGCTCCTTGTGGATGTCTTGCGTGCCGCAGATGAAGCGCACCGACGAGAGGCCGTGGCCGTGCGTGTCGAGCGTGCGGTGCGCCGCGGCGATGACCGCGGGGTGCGCGCTCAGCCCGAGGTAGTTGTTCGCGCAGAAGTTCAGCACCTCGCGCGCGCCGCCGCCCTCGCGCGCCACGCCGATGTGCGCCCCCTGCGGCGTCACGATCACGCGCTCGTCCTTGTAGAGCCCCGACGCGCGGATCTCGTCGAGCGCCTTCGCGTAGATGTCCTTCGCCTTCGTGTACATGGCCGCGGAGGGTAGGCCCCGAGCGGCGGTGCGGGCAACGGGCTCCGTGCTACCCTCGCGCCCCCTCGCGCAACGCCATGGACTTTCGCATCCAATGCCTCGTCTCGACGCACCCGAGCGGGCGCGTCACGGTCACCCCGCTCACCCTCCCGGCGCTCGCCTGCCACGCGCCCTCGCTCGAGGTGGCCGAAGAGGACCTCGCGCTCGCCGTCGACGACCGCGTCTCGCGCGCCCACCCGCGCCGCGTCGCTGCGTACGCGCGCGCCTCGCACGGCGAGCTGAAATCGACGCACGTCGACGCGCTCACGGTGTGGCACGCGGGCGGGCACGAGCGGGCGCCCATGCGGTTGAACCTCGTGGTCTCGCCCGCGCAGAAGCCCTTCGTCGAGGTGCGCTCCCCGCGCCTCGACCTGCGCGTGTGGCTGCCCGCGGGCGACGACCTCGTCGAGCGCGCGGCGCCGTACTTTCAGCAGCACCTCGCGGGCCTGAGCGAGCACGAGCGCCTCGCGCTGCGCGTCGACGGCGACGAGTCGCTGCGCGTGGTCGAGGTGTCGGCCGAGCCCACGCGGCTCTCGACGCTCAAGCGCCGCGAGCTGCAGCTCGACGAGCGCCCGCCGCCGCTGCCCGACGACCTCGCGCCGCCGCCCGAGAAGCGCAAGAAGCCCAAGGACGAGTTCGACGACACCCGCGACGACGACGAAGAGACCGACGGCAAGAAGAAGAAGCGCCCCGCCACGCCCACGCTCGCGCGCCTCGGCGTGGCGCTGCACGCGCTCGCGGAGAAGGGCGAGCTCGCCCGCGCGTGGGAGGTCGACGCCCTGGTCGAGTCACTCATCGCGCGGCTCACGGCGAAGCACCCCGAGCCCGTGGTGCTCGTGGGCGAGGCGGGCGCGGGCAAGACGGCCGTCGTGCACGAGGTCGCCGCGCGGCTCTTCGAGCGCGCGAAGAAGGACGAGCGCCGGCCCTTCTTTCACCTCGACGCCTCGCGGCTCATCGCGGGCGAGGGGTTCTTCGGCGACTGGCAGCAGCAGACCTTCGACTGCGTCGAGGAGGCCCGCCGCGCCGAGGCCATGCTCTACATGGGCCACGTGATCGAGCTGCTCGACGCGGGCAAGAGCGCGCACAGCGACCACAACGTGTCGCAGCTCCTCGGGCCGGCGCTCGCCGCGCGCGAGGTGGCCGTCGTCGGCGAGGCCACCACCGAGGAGTGGGCGCGCTTCGAGCGCCGTAGCGCGGGCTTCGCGCAGCACTGGTCGGTGGTGCGCGTGCCCGAGCCCGACGCGGGGCGGCGCATCCTCGACCGCGTCGCGAAGGAGATGGGCGACCGCAAGGCCGTCGCCGTCGAGCCCGACGCCATCGAGGCCGCGCTTCGCCTCACGGGGCGCTTCCGCCCGTACGGCGCGCTCGTGGGCAACACGGTGGCCTTCCTGCGGCGCGTGGTCGACGCGTGCGCGCACTCGAAATCGCTCAGGGTCACGGGCCACGACGCGGTGGCGCGCTTCAGCGGCGAGTCGGGCATCCCCCTGGTCCTGCTGCGCGACGACATGCCGCTCGACCCGGCGACCGTGAGCGACTTCCTGCGCGCGCGGGTGAAGGGCCAGGACGCCGCCGCCGAGCGCGTGACCGAGATCATCGCGGTGATCAAGGCGGGCCTGGCCGACCGGCGCCGCCCGGTGGGCGTGCTCTTCTTCGCGGGCCCGACGGGCGTGGGCAAGACCGAGCTCTCGAAGGCGCTGGCCGAGTTCGTGTTCGGCGCGCGCGACCGCATGGTGCGCCTCGACATGGGCGAGTACGCGGGCGGCGACGCGCTCTCGCGGCTCATCGGCGAGGCCGGCGCGCCGGGCCACCTCACGGCCGCCGTGCGCCGCCAGCCCTTCTGCGTGGTGCTGCTCGACGAGATCGAGAAGGCCCACCCCGTGGTGTTCGACGCGCTGCTGGGCGTGCTCGGAGAGGGACGGCTCACCGACGGCGCGGGCAAGCTCACCGACTTTCGCAACGCGATCATCATCATGACGTCGAACCTCGGGGCCGACACGCTGCGCGCGCGCGTGGGCTTCTCGCAGGGCGCCGGCGCGCGCGAGCGCGAGGCCGCGCGGCAGCACTACCGCGCCGAGGCCGAGCGGTTCTTTCGCCCCGAGCTCTTCAACCGCATCGACGACTTCATCGTGTTCTCGCCGCTCGACGCGGCGGTGCTGCGCGCGATCGTGGCGCGCGAGGTCGACAAGGTCGCGGCGCGCGAGGGGCTGCGACGTCACAACGTGGAGCTGCACGTCGACGGCCGCGCGCTCGACGTGCTGGCCGACCACGGCTTCGACCCGCGCTACGGCGCGCGGCCCCTCAAGCGCACGCTCGAGCGGGAGCTGGCGCTCCCCATCGCGTCGCGCCTCGCGTCGCGCCCCGAGCACGGCAACGCCCGCGTCGACGTGACGGCCGAGGGCGAGTACCTGTCGCTCAAGGCCGCCACGCTCGCGTCGCGCGAGGAGGGCGCGTCGAACCGCAGCCTGCACGCGCTCGAAGAGGCCGCGCGGCTGCGCGCGGAGCTGCGGCGCTGGGCGCGCTCGGGCCTGGTGTCGGCGCTGCGCAGCGACGTGAGCTTCTTCACCAAGGCGTCGCAGGCGCCGGGCTTCTGGAGGGAGCGCGCCCTCGCCGAGGCCACCGCGCGCGCCGCCGAGACGAGCCGCGCGCTCATCGAGGGCATCGACGGCCTGGGCGCGCAGGCCGAGGCGCTCGAAGACCTCGCGTTCGAGAGCTGGTACGAGCGCCGCGACGACAACGCCGAGACGGTGAGGGGCGAGGTCGAGGCGCTGCGCGCGCAGTTCGGCCCGCGGCGCTGGGAGCTCTTCGCGCGGATGTTCCCCGCGGTCGAGGGCACGGTGGTGTACCTCACGGCGGGCCGCGGCGCGTGGCACCGCGTGCCCGAGCTCGCCACCCTCTACGACCGCTGGTGCAGCGAGCAGAAGCTCGAGACGAAGCACTACACCTGCACGTTCATCCCCGAAGACGAGCGGCCCCCCACGGAGAAGAACAGCCCCGACGCGATGTGGAAGTGGAAGCAGGGGTTCCCGCCCGCGACGGCGCAGCCCATCCCGCTGGCCGCGGCGATGGTGGTGCGCGGCGGCGCGGGGCGCTTCGCGTTCGCGGGCGAGCAGGGCGCCCACCGCTTTCTCGACGGCACGGGCACCTCGGTGGTGAAGGTGCGCTTCGAGCCCGTCGACGTGCTGCGCGCGTCGGGGCTGCGCCGCTTCGACAAGCTCGAGCCCCTCATGCCCACCTCCGAGGTGCGGCGCGTCTCGATCAGCAAGAACCAGCTCAAGGACCTTCGAATGCAGCGCGAGTACGAGTGGAAGGGCGAGCACACCGACCTCTCGCGGTTGATGGAAGACCAGGTCGAGTTCCGGGTGTTCGGCCCCGACGCCGACCCGTACCGGTGAGGGCGCCATGGACGTGAAGCTCCCCCTGGTGGTGGTGCACCCGGCGCGACGGCTCGTCGAGGCGTGGGTCCCCGGTCTCCCCGGCGTGCGCAAGGTCGGCCCGAGCCTCTCGGAGATCCGCGACGACCTCGCGCTCGCCGTGATGGAGCTCTTCGAGAAGGGCCCCGTGTCGACCCTGGGCGCGTACCAGCTCCCGCCGCACGTCTTCTTGAAGATGGTCGACGTCGAGACGGTCGTGCAGGACAAGGTCACCCGCAAGCGCTGGGCGCTCGAGGGCCGCGTGGGCGTGCTCGTCGAGAAGTGGCCCGGCGACGAGTTCTACGTGGTGACCCCGACGCGCGCGCACGGGGCCCGCTTCGCGCTGCGCTCGCTCGAAGAGCTCGAGCACGCGCTCAACCGCCGCGTGGCCGCGTGGGCCCTCGAGCACAAGCTCACCTCGCTCGCCGGGTGGTGCTCGCCGCGCCGCGAGCGCCTCGACGTGCTCGAGGTCGACGCCGAGCCGCCGTCGCTCTTCCCCAAGGGGTGGCACCGCTTTCACGTGCCCGGCCGAAAGCGCAAAGAGGAGAAGTCCAAGACGGCCGACCCCTCGCGCGAGGAGCGCCGCAAGATGCGGCGGTTCACGGTGAAGACCCTGCGCGAGATCGCGCGCAACCTCACGCACGGCGCCCGCGACGACACCCTCGACCGGGCGTTCGGGCGCGAGGCCGCGGTGCGCTCGCTGCTCGACGATTTCGACCTGCGCGAGGGCAACGCCGTGGTGCTCGTGGGCCCGTCGGGCGCGGGCAAGACCGCCATCGTGCACGAGCTCGTGCGCCGCCTCGTGGCGCGCCAGAGCGCCGCGGGCTCGCGCCGCGACGTGTGGCGCGTCGACGGCAACCGCTTCATCGCGGGCATGATGTACGTCGGCCAGTGGGAGGCGCGCGCCCGCGAGCTCATCGACGAGCTCGTCGACCTCGGCGACATCCTCTACGTCGACGACCTGGCGTCGATGGTCTACGCCGGGCGCACGCGCGCGGGCGACACCAACGTCGCGCGCTTTCTCGAGCCCCACATGGCCCGCGGCGAGCTCACGGTCATCGCCGAGTCGACGCCCGAGCGCTTCGAACGCGTGCGCGAGGAGGAGCCCACCTTCGCGTCGCTCTTTCGCGTGGTGCACGTCGACCCCCTCGACGACCGCGCCACGCTCCCGGTGCTGCTCGGCGTCTTGCGCGACCTCGAGGGCGAGGCCGTCGAGGGCGCCCCCTCGCTGCGCGTCTCGCCCGAGGCGCTCGAGACCGTGCTCACCCTCACGCGGCGCTTCCTCGCGCACGAGGCCTTCCCCGGCAAGGCCGTGCGGCTCTTGAAGTCGGTGCTCGCGGGTGCCGGGGAGCTCCGAGACAACCGCCGCTGGTACACCCGCGCCGACGTGTACGCGACCTTCCAGCGGCAGACGGGCCTGCCCGACTTCATCCTGGGCAACGGCTCGCACCGCTCGCGCGACGACGTGGCGAGGGGCATCGGCGCCATGGTGGTGGGCCAGCCCGAGGCCGTCGACGCCGTGGCCGACGTGGTGGTGCTCATGCAGCACGGCCTCGCCGACCCCGAGAAGCCCCTGGCCACCTACCTCTTCGTGGGCCCCACGGGCGTGGGAAAGACCGAGACGGCCAAGGCCCTCGCCACGTGGCTCTTCGGCGACGCCTCGCGCATGCTGCGCTTCGACATGAGCGAGTTCGGGTCGAGCGCGAGCATCTCGCGCCTCGTCGGCCACGCGGGCGCCCCCGACGGGGAGCTCACCCTCGCGCTGCGCACGCAGCCCTTCTGCGTGGTGCTCTTCGACGAGATCGAGAAGGCCCACCCGAGGGTCTTCGACGCGCTCCTGCAGCTCCTCGGCGAGGCGAGGCTCACCGACGCCGCGGGGCGCCTCGCCGACGCGCGCCAGGCCGTGGTCATCATGACCTCGAACCTCGGGGTGAAGGAGGCGAGCGCCCGCACGGGCTTCGTGCGCGACGGCGACGACGCGCGCGCCCACTACACGGCCGCGGCGAGGAAGTTCTTTCGCCCCGAGTTCTTCAACCGCATCGACCGCGTGGTGCCCTTCGGGCCGCTCTCGCCCGAGGCGCTGCGGGTGGTGGTCGAGCACGCGCTCGGGCAGCTCCTCTCGCGCAGGGGCATCTTGCGAGGCAACGTGGTGGTCGACGTCGAGCCCGAGCTGCTCGACGCGCTCGTCGAGCAGGCGTACGACCCGCGCTACGGCGCGAGGCCCCTGCGCAGGGCGCTCGAGCGCGAGCTCGCGGTGCCGCTCGCGCACCACCTCGTGCGGCGCCGGACGAGCGACCTGTGCATGGTCGACCTCTACCGCGCGCGGCAGGGCATGGCCCTCGCGGTGCGCTCGCTGCGCAACGCGGCGCCCGTCACGGCCGTCACCGACCCGAGCGAGTGGACGGCCGTCGACGTGAGCCGCCACCTCGCGGCGCTGCGCGAGCGGCTCACGGCGATCGAGACCTCGGCCGCGTACGACCGGCTCGCCGACGAGCGCGCCGAGGCGCTGCGCGCGATGCAGCGCGGGAGCGCGGCGCCGCCGTCGCCGGGCCTCGACCTGCTCGAGCGCCTCTCGGAGCTGCGCGACGACCTCGCGCGCCTCGAGGAGCGCGACCCCCGCGCCGAGCGCTTCATCGAGGAGGTGCGCGCGGGCCCCGAGCGCGACCGCAGCGGCTACCGATGGAAATGGGCCACGCCGCAGCACAACCGCCTGCCCGTGGCGGTGACCACGGTGCAGGCGGCGGCGCGCGACGACGTGGTGCTCCAGCGCTTCGGCCCCGAGGTGGCGCGCCTCGTCGACGCGCTCGAGGTGCTCGAGCACCAGCTCGAACGCGCGAGCGACGGCGTCGACCGGGTGATCGTGCTGGCCGAGGTCGCGTCGAACCGCGGCGCGGCGTGGCGCGGGGCGGTGACCGAGAAGGTCATGGGCGCGGTGCCCCCCTTCGCGGGCAGGGTCACCACGTGGGTCGA
>JBDHVF010000382.1:0-7539 GCA_039809605.1 Polyangiales bacterium
GTTGGGGATCGCGCATCCGCGCGGGGAATGCGGGCGTTGGGGATCGCGCATCCGCGCGGGGAATGCGGGCGTTGGGGATCGCGCATCCGCGCGGGGAATGCGGGCGTTGGGGTTGCTCAAACCCGGCGTCGAGCCGCCGGGCTGTTCAAGAATGCGGCCCCTTCGGGGCGCAAGGATGGGGGTAGCTCGATGGGCTCGATGGGACCTGCAAGCGCCGCGTCGATCTCCCGCGCATGCCGACGCCGCGACGATGACCGTCGCACGCATGGCCGCGGCGACCGATGGCAATGCCCCACGCCCGCGCCACGGATGATGGGCGCCCCCCATCCTTGCGCCCCGAAGGGGCCGCATTCTTGAACAGCCCGGCGGCTCGACGCCGGGTTTGAGCAACCCCAACGCCCGCATTCCCCGCGCGGATGCGCGATCCCCAACGCCCGCATTCCCCGCGCGGATGCGCACCCCCAACGCCCGCATCACCCGCGCGGATGCGCGAGCCCCAACGCCCGCATTCCCCGCGCGGATGCGCCTTCACCTCGTCGAGGTACGTGCGTGACCTCGGCGGGGTGCGTGTCGACCTCGTCGGGGTGGCCTCGGGCCTCGTCGGGGCGGCGCCCACACCTCGTCGGGGCGGCGCCCACACCTCGTCGGGGCGGCGCCCACACCTCGTCGGGACGCGTGGGTCACGCGTCGGGGCAGCGCCCTCGGCTGCGCCCGCGCCGGCGCGGTCACGCCTCGGGCTTCTTGCCCTTCTTGCGCGCGTTGAGGTCGAGCCCGCGCAGGAGCGCCGGCGAGACGGTGAGCTGGAGGCTCGTCTTGCCGTCCTCGCGCGCCTCGGCGAAGTCGTCCCAGATCGGGCGCATCGCGAGCAGCAGCCGCCCCTCGGCCGCGTTCACCGCGGGGCTGTCGCGGTCGAACTGCTGCGGCGCGGGGCGGCGCGCGATGGCGTCGTCGAGCGCCTTCGCGGCGTCGCCGAGCTCCTTCGCGGTGGCCGCGTCGAGGTCGTTGAACGCGAGGAGCGGCGCCTCCTTCGCGTCGAGCCACGCGTCGATGAGCGCGCCGAGCTGCGTGAGCCGCGCGACGCGGTCGTCGCGAACGCCGTCGGGCTCGAGCGCGCGGTCGATCGCGTCGTGCCACTTCGCGTTCGTGCCGGCGGCGTCGCGCGCGCGGCGCTTCACGCGAACGAGGAGCTTGTCGGCCCTTCGCGCGGCGTCGTCGTAGGCGCCCTCGTCGGCGGGGCTCGCGCTCGTCGTCGCGCCCGTGCGCACGTTGCCCAGCACCGTGAGACAGTCGAGGAACCACCGCACGCGCTTCGGCGACACCGCGGGGTCGTCGGGGTGCTCACCGCAGGTGCGCGCCCACCCCATCGCGACGCGAAAGATGTCGCTCGCGCGGGTGTTCGCGCCCTTCTCCCGGCAGCTCTCGTCGTCGTGGTTCGCGAGCAGCTTCGCCGACACGTCCGCGGTGTGCGTCGGGAAGCGCCCGCGGATCTCCGCGAGCTGCCGGAGGTCGCCGCGCAGCTCGGCAACGTCGCCGGCCTGGGAGCGAATGGGCTTGGTGGTCTTGGTGCTCTTGGTGGTCTTGGTGCTCTTGGGCTTCGCCATGGCCGCGCACCCTACCGATGGTTCGGAGGTACGGACGAGAAGATCGTCCGAGGGCTCACGTTCCTTCGACGTTCCGTGAGCACGCCTCGACGAACACGAAAGCGCGTCGCAGGGGCCGCGGAGGTACTTGACGAGCACCTCCCAGCCGCGCTTGCGCGGCGCATCCGGGCGCTGGCAGCGTCGCGCGCCGTTCACGATCATTAACACACTCGTTACCGCGCGTTCCGAGCGCCTCGGGGCACAACCCTCGCGATGCTCCCCCGACCCTCGCTCGACACCGGCGACACCGCGTGGCTGCTCGTCTCGTCGGCCTTCGTGCTCTTCATGACCCCCGGCCTCGCGCTCTTCTACGGGGGCATGGTGCGGCGGCGCAACGTGCTCTCGACCTTCATGTTCGTGCACTTCGCGCTGGCGATCATCTCGCTCCAGTGGGTGCTCTTCGGCTACTCGCTCGCGTTCGGTCGCTCGCACGGCGGAGCGATCGGAGGCTTCGACATGGTGATGCTCCGCGGCGTCGGGCTCGAGCTCCACAAGACCGTGCCGCACCTGGCGTTCATGGCCTTTCAGATGAAGTTCGCGATCATCACGCCGGCCCTCATCGCGGGCGCCTTCGTCGAGCGCATGAAGTTCTCGGCCTACGTCGCCTTCGCGCTCCTATGGACCACCCTCGTCTACGACCCCGTGGCGCACTGGGCGTGGTCCGAGGGCGGCTGGCTCTACCGCCTGGGCGTGCTCGATTTCGCGGGCGGCACCGTCGTGCACCTCACCGCGGGCGTCGCCGCGCTCGTGTGCGCGCTGGTGGTGGGCAAGCGCGTGGGCTTTCCGCGCGAGAAGGCCCCGCCGCACAACCTCACGATGACCGTCACGGGCGCGGGGCTCCTGTGGTTCGGCTGGTTCGGCTTCAACGCCGGCAGCGCGCTCGGCGCCAACGCGCTCGCGGCCCTCGCGCTCGTGACCACGCACGTCTCGGCCTCGGCCGCGGCGCTCTCGTGGGTGCTCGTCGAGTGGAGGCACCGCGGCCGCCCCACCATGCTCGGCTTCGTGTCGGGCCTCGTCGCGGGCCTCGTGGCCATCACCCCCGCGGCGGGCTTCGTCACCGTGGGCTCGTCGATGCTCATCGGCCTCGCGTCGGGCGCGGCGTGCTACGGCGCGGTGCTCCTCAAGGAGCGCTGGCACTACGACGACTCGCTCGACGCGTTCGGCGTGCACGGCGTGGGGGGCATCCTCGGGGCGCTGCTCACGGGCGTGTTCGCCACGAAGGCCGTCAACGCCGACGGCGCCGACGGGCTGCTCGCGGGCAACCCCGTGCAGCTCCTGAAGCAGCTCGCGGGGGTGCTGGCGGCGGGCGCGTACAGCGCGGGGGTGACGTGGGCGCTGCTCAAGGTCGTCGACCGGTGGATCGGCCTGCGCGTGAGCGTCGACGACGAGCGCGAGGGCCTCGACGAGAGCCAGCACGGCGAGTCGGGCTACGTGATGTAACGACCTCGTAGCCGCGGCCCTCGCGTGGCTGTATCGTCCGCCGCCCCTCCGACCCCGAGAAAGGCCACGGACCCATGCGACGAATGATTCTCTGCGCGGCGCTCGCCCTCGGCGCCTGCAAGGGCAACGCGCCCGCCAACGACGCCGCCGCCACGGCCGCGAGCCCGCTGCGCACCGACCAGGACAAGACCCTCTACGCCCTCGGGCTCATCATGGGTCAGCGCCTGGGCGACTTCAACCTCACGCCCCCGGAGCTCGCCATCGTGCAGCGCGGCATCGCCGACCAGGTGACGGGCGCGCCCAAGCAGGTGGAGATCCGCGAGTGGGGCCCCCGCGTGAACGAGCTCGCGCGCTCCCGCGTCGAGGGCCGCGGCGAGCAGGAGAAGACCCGCGGGCGCCAGTACGCCGAGCGCGCCGCGCAGGAGCCCGGCGCCCGCAGGCTCCCGTCGGGGCTGGTGTTCCGCGAGATCCGCGCGGGCAACGGCCCGCAGCCGCGCGAGAGCGACACCGTGCGCGTGAACTACCGCGGCACCCTCATCGACGGCACCGAGTTCGACAGCTCGTACGGCGCCAACGGCCTCGGGCAGCCCGTGGAGTTCCCGCTCAACGGCGTCATCCGCTGCTGGACCGAGGGCGTCGCCCTGATGCACGTCGGCGGCAAGGCGAAGCTCGTGTGCCCGTCGGACATCGCGTACGGCGACCGCGGCCAGCGCGGCATCCCCCCCGGCGCGACCCTCACGTTCGAAGTCGAGCTCGTGGGCATCGTCGGCGGATCGCAGCCCGAGGGCGACGCCGCCGCGGGCGCCCCGACGCCCGCCGCCGACGCGGGCGCCGCCGCGCACTGACCGTCGCTACCTCACGGCGCGTGCTTCGCGGTCTCGCGGAGCGCGCGCACGAGGTCGTCCCTCTGGGGCACGCTCGCGCGCTCGAGGTTGTCGGCGAGGCCGACGCCCGGCACCATCGCGCCCGCCACCAGCCGCGGCGGCGCGTAGAGCTCGTAGAAGAGCTCGCTCACCGCGCGGCGAATGAGGTGCTCGCCGAAGTTGGTCACGTCGAGCTCCTCGTTCGCGAACACCACGCGGCGGGTCTTCTTCACGCTCGCCGCGACGGCGTTCCAGTCGTAGGGGGCCAGCGAGCGCAGGTCGATGAGCTCGACCTCGACGCCCTCGCGCGCGAGCTCGGCGCAGGCCTCGCGGGCGATCACCACGTGGCGCCCGTAGGTCACCAGGGTCACGTCGCGGCCGGGGCGCACCGTGCGGGCCTCGCCGAAGGGGATGAACAGGTCGGGCGTGTCGGGCCAGCGCGGCCTCCACTGCGAGACGTCGCCCGTCACGGGCTTGTTGATCATCTCGTCGAGGGCCTTCTGCTCGGGCGCGCCGGGCACGTCTTCGCCCTCGTCGCCGCGGTGCCGCATGAGGGCCTTCGGGATCATGAAGAGCACCGGGTTCGGCTCGCGGATCGCCGTGAGCATCAGCCCGTACGCGTCGCGCGGGTTCGACGGCATCACCACGCGCCAGCCGGGCAGGTGCGTCGCCGTCGCGTCGAACGAGTGCGAGTGGTAGATGCTCCCGCGGATGCCCGCGCCCACGGGCGTCATCAGCACCATGGGGCAGCTCCAGTCGCCGTTCGACGACCAGCTCAGGCCGCCCGCGAGCTTGAGCAGGTCGACGGTGTTGTACGCGTAGTCGCTGAACTGGATCTCGGCCACCGGCCGCTGCCCCGCGAGCGCGAGGCCCATCGCGGCGCCCACGATCCCGCGCTCGTCGAGCGGAGAGTTCCACGCCGTGCGAAGGCCCTGCGTGCAGGTGAAGACCCCGCCGAGGGGCGGGCCCACGTCCTCGCCGAAGATGTCCGTCACCCCGTGACGCTCCTCGCCGACGTGCAGCGCGAGCCGGATGGCCTGTGCGATCGTGGTCATCGATCCTTCCCTCCCGCGAGGTGGCGCTCGGCGAAGACGTGCTCCCAGATGCTCGACGGCGCGGGCTGCGGCTCTGCGATCACCCGCTTCGAGAGCTCGAGGTACTCGGCCGTGAGCCGCGCGCGCAGGTCGTCCATGTGCGCGCGCGTGAGAACCCCTCGGGCTTCGAGCCGCTCTTCGAAGCGCGCCAGGCAGTCGGTCTCGCTCTTCACGAACGACGCGCCCGTGGCCGACGAGTGCCCGCGCAGCCGCGACACCATCGCCTCGATGAGGTAGGGCCTGCGCTCGGTGCGCACGTACTCCATGGCCTTCGAGAGCTCGCGGTGCGACACCTCGGGGTCGTTGCCGTCGATCACCGCCGCGGGCATGCCGAAGGCGCGGCCCAGGTCGGCGAGGCGCGTGCTCGCGGGGTGCTGGCCGTCGTACGCCGTCGAGATGCCCCACTGGTTGTTGGTCACGACGATGAGCACGGGCAGCTCGTTGCCCTTGCGCGTGCTCCACGTGAGGCACGCGTAGAAGTCGGCCTCGGCGGTGCCCGCGTCGCCGCCCTGCACGATGGTGATCCCCCGGCCGCCGTGGCGCTTCTGCGCGATGGCCGTGCCGGGCGCCATCGAGAACTGCGTCTCGATGGGCGAGCTCACGGGCACGACGTTCCACGCGCGCACCGAGTAGTGGCCGACGAAGTTGCGCCCGCCCGAGTAGGGGTCGGTGGCGGTGTTCTTCATCTGCCGCAGCGAGTCGATCGGGTCGGCGCCCATCGCGAGCAGCGTCGCGCTCGAGCGGTAGTGCAGGTGCAGGTAGTCGTGGTCGAGGCCCTGGCCCTTGTTCACCAGCAGCCCGAGGGGAACGTTGAAGGCCTCTTCACCCGGCCCGCCGATCCAGAAGTAGCCGTCGCCCTGGCGCCACATGGTGATGAGCCGCTCCTCGAGCACGCGGCCCTTGACCATGAGTTCGTGCATCGCCACGAGCTGCTCGGGCGTGAGCTCGTCGCGCGCGGCGCGGGCGGCGATGTCGTCCATCGCGGCGGCGCTATACGACGCCCGCGGGGCGATTGACAACCGCTTCGGTCAGCCCGTGGGAAAGGGCGCGCCGAACACCGCCCGCGCGCTCTCGCAGGCCGCGGCGTCGTTGCGCTCGGCGTCGAGCGCGGCCGCGTCGCGCAGGGCGTCGGCGGCGTCGGCGGCGGCCTGGGCGATCTTCGCGCGGCGCGCGGGGTCGAGCGCGAGGTAGAGGTCCACGTCGTCGCCCACGGCGCCGGGCGGGGCGCAGCGGGAGGTCACCGACGCGGCGACGGCGTCGAGCGCGGCGACGCACCCGTTGGCGAGGCTCTCGGGCGGTGACGCGAGCGCGCGCAGCGCCAGCACCTCGAGGTGAAACGGCCGCAGCGGGACGTTGTGCGCGCGGCGCCAGCTCTTGAGCGCGCGCACCACGGCGGCCGAGAGGCCCGCGGTCTTGCGGGCGGCCTCGGCGGCGAAGCGCGCGTGTGCCTCGGGGTCGGTCGGCAGCCAGCGCCGGAGCTCCGTGTCGGGGATGAACAGCCCGCCGCCGTGCCGGGGGAACGCGGGCACGAGCACCACGGTCACGTCGCCGAAGGTCACGCCGAGGCCGTGCGCGAGCTTGCGCGTGCGGGCGTGCGTCCACGTGACGCCCGCGCGCGCGGCCACGTCGTCGAGGGCCTTCGCGGGGTCGGCCGTGAGGTAGGGCTGGTGCCGCGGGCCGAGCACGAAGAGGCAGTCGAGCTCGCGCGTCGGGCGGAGGTTGGTGCCCCGGCGCAACGAGCCGATGACCTCGTCGCGCGCGGGCTGCCACGCGCTCGCGAGGTGCTCGCGCACCCGCTGCCGCTGGAGGATCCCCTCGGCGGGCGCCTCGGGGGCCTCGAGCGCCTTGCGAAAGGTCTCGAACGCCAGGCTCAGGGTGCTCATCGGGCGGTGGTCTCCTCCTGCGCGCGGGGGCGCTGACGCCCTGTCGCGTACCCCGAGGGCCACCGGCGTTCAACCCCCCATCGGGCGCTCACCGCAGGCGGAACGCGCGCGCCGTGGTGCCCGGGTACTCGATGCGGAGGTCGGCCATGCGCGCGAGCGCCCACGGGCGGCGGTGCGAGCGGCCGTTCTTGCTGAAGAACACGTCGCCCGCGACGAGGTTGGCGGTGTGCGCGAAGCGCCCGTCGGGCCCCACGAAGGCCACCATGTCGCCCATGCGCGCCTCGGACATCGGCACCTCGACGTAGGCCGTGCGCGCGCGCGCGACGATGCCGTCGGGGCCGGGCATGCGGTCCGAGGGCGTGGGGCCTTCGAAGAAGTTCGCGGCGGTCCAGAAGCAGTCGTACTCGAGGTCCGACGGCGCGGGGTAGCGGTCGAGCCGCGCGCGCGCCATGGCGGGCAGCAGCGACGCCACGGCCACGCGCCCGTCGCCGCGGCGCGCGTCGGCGAGGGCGCGGCGCACGAGGTCGGGGTCGTTGCCGCGCGACCACCAGCGCACCATG
The DNA here is from genome assembly GCA_039809605.1 of Polyangiales bacterium. GTDB lineage: Bacteria > Myxococcota_A > Polyangia > Polyangiales > CAISKJ01. Next base: position 7,481 of record JBDHVF010000382.1, read on the forward strand.
GGCTCGAGGTCGCCCGCGGCGGGCACGCGCACCCACGCGGCGACGCCGTGGCGGGGGGG
>JBDHVF010000383.1:0-7536 GCA_039809605.1 Polyangiales bacterium
GACGCATGCAGCTCGTCACCTCGTTTCAGCACGCTCAGCCACGCCCTCGCTCCGCGGGGGCGGGGCGCGCGGCAGCGGGGGTGGGGGCTCCGCCAAGGCGCGCGGCAGCGTTGGGTGGGGGCTCCGCGAAGGCGCGCCGCTGCGCGAGTGGGCGACACGTCGCACACGCGAAAGCGGCCAGATTGACCTGCGGTTGGTATGAGGCGGTCAAACCGAGCCCATGGAGCGACGCCGAACTCCGGCGCGAGCGCCGCGTATCACACGCGTCGGACCCCAGTTCTACCACCGGTGGCCGCTCGTGCCCTCGCCCGAGGGCACCGAGGCGCTCTCGGTGCGAGGCGCCGGGGCGCCGTCGCGGCCGCGCGTGGCGGCGAAGGGGGTGAGCGCGCGCACCACGGCGCCGACGCGCTTCGGGTCGACGGCGTTGTCGCGCATGCGGCGGGCGAGCGCGTCGAGGTCCGTCACGGCGCCCTCGCAGAGCGCGACGAGGCCCGCAGTGACGAGGCAGGTGTCGGCGGGCTCCTCCATCACGACGACGTGGTCGCCCATCGCGTCGCGCCACTTGCGCTCGCAGCGCTTCGCGCGCGCGGGGTCGGGGATGAGAAAGAACGGCTCGAAGGTGCGCTGCAGCTCGTCGACCACGCGCGCGAGGGGCATGTCGTCGTCGAGCTCGTCGCCCACGATGTCCCTCACCTGCTTCTTGCTCACGTAGGGGTAGGGGTTCTCGTCGCCGGTCATGAAGAGGTAGCCGCGGTGGCGGCGCTTCTCCCAGCAGTCCATCGCGGTGTGGCGCGCGGCGAGGTAGAGCCCGAGCTCGTACGACTCGCTCCCGAGCGCGCCGCCGCCGCCTTCGAGGAAGCTCCACGTGAGCCACTGGTCCATCTCCTTCGCGGCCGACTCGAACTGGCCCACCTGGAGCGGGGCGCGGTCGCACGTGGCGTCGCCGAAGGCCATGAAGAGCACCTGCGGGTCGGGCACCCCGCTGTCGAGCAGGGTCTTCATGAACGTGGGCAGCTCCTTGCGCGCGAGCACCTCGGGGATCTGCCCCATCGAGCCCGTGACGTCGAGCGCGAACACGATGCCCACGGAGTTGGGGTGCGCGGGGCTGTCGCGCGACTCGCGCACCTTGAGCCCGTGCGGGTTCATCAGGGGGTGGCAGCTCTTCTGCGTGAAGACCTGCTGGCGCGGCAGCTCGGCGCGCGCCCTGGTGATGGCCTCGTGGGCCTCGTGGCTGTAACCGCCGTATCCCATGTGAGTGGTCCTCTCTCAGCCGGTCGTGGGCCAGCCGGGCATCGTGAAGGGCACGAACCTCGGGGGCCCGAAGGCCTCGCGCCCGGCGCGCGAGACCCGTTCGATCATCTCCCACGCGTCGTCGGCGGGGGCGCCCTCGGAGAGCGTCGCGTACGCGCCCACGAGCTCGGCGAGCGGCGCGGGCACCGACGAGGGCACGGCGCCCGTCGAGGGGTCTCCCCCGAGCGCGTGGGCGATCGCGCGCGCGGCCATCACGAGGTCGGTCGTGGCGCCCGCCTCGCGGCGCTCCCACGCGCCCACGGGGTAGTACGCCCGCGCCGACGCGCTCGTGGCGGGGAGCTTCTCGTAGCGCACCGCGCTCGACCAGCCCACCAGCACCACGCCGTGGTCGCGCGCGTGCACGAGCACGTGCGCGGGGATCACCGCCCCGTGCGCGTAGCCCGCGCGGTGCACCCACCCGAGGGACTCGAGCAGGCGCTTCCACATCCACACGGCGGCGCGGGGGTCGACGCCGCTCGGGTGCGCGCGGCGCACGTCGTCGAGCGTGTGCACGAAGCCGCTGCGCCAGCGGAACACCGACGCGGGCCGCGGCTCGACGCCCTCGCCCGTGAGCCTGCCGTGCGCCACGCGCTGCGGCAGGAGGCGCTGAAAGTAGTCGGCCCCCTGCGCGTCGGAGTCTTCGAGGGCCTCGAGCACGCGCCACTCGCGCGCGAGGAGGTCGGCGTCGGAGGTCGCCCGCAGCACCTTGAGCAGCACCAGCTCGGTGAGCCGCGCGTCCCTGCGCGCGAGGAACACGTCGCTCCCGTCGCCGCGCGCGACGCGCCCGAGGAGCGCGTAGGTGCGCCCCTCGACGTGCACGCGCGGGCGCCCGTCGTCGGGGCCTCCCTCGGGGCCGCTCCAGCGCGGGGAGCCCGCGCCCGGCACGTTGGTGAGCACGTGGTTGCAGTACGCGCAGACCACCTCTCCCCGCGCGCCCGCGGGGATGGGCGCGGCGCAGTTGGGGCAGCGGAGCACCTCGATCGGCATGCGACGTCTCTCCGTGGAGCGAAGGGATGTGGATCCTACACCGCGAAGGTCAACGGAGGGGCGCCGCGTCGGGCTGTCGCGCGACGGTCACGCGTCCCTCGCTCGCGCGCTCCCTGCGATAGCCCAGCAGGCGGAAGACCTCGCGGGGGTAGACCCCGGCCGCGCGCGCGTCGAGCACGAGGCGCCCGCGCTCCGTGGGGTCGGCCCGCACGCCCGGCAGCCACGGCAGCGCGCGCTCCACGCCCGCGCGCCGCAGGATGGCCGACGCGCGCAGCCTCCCCTCGCCCACGGCGCGCCCCCAGAAGTACCCGTCGCTGCCCTGCGCTTGATAGAGCGGCAGGATCACCACGCCGTCGCGCGGCGCGCGGACCTCTCCGCGACGGTCGCGCGCGAGGAGCTGCCCGGCGCGCGCGCGGTCGAGGTTGGCGAAGCCGGGCTCCATCACGAAGCGGTCGTCGGGGGCGATGGCCCTGCGCGAGAGCACCTCGATCACCCGAGGGAGCGAGGCCCTGGCGCCTTCGAGGTGCGCCCTCGCGCGGCCCACCTCGGGCGCTCCATCGCGCGCGAGCGCGCCCGACGCCTCGAGCGCGACCCACAGCGCGGCGGCGAGGTTGTCGACCGCGCGCGGGTCGTCGTGCTGGCCGCCCTCGATCGAGAGGGTGACCGCGCCGCGGCGGGCCCAGTGCTCGGCGAGGGTGCCGTCGATCTGCTCCTCGAGGCCGAGCACGGCGGTCACGGGCAGTTCGAACACGAAGCGCCGCTGGCGCAGCGTGTCGCCGAAGATCGCGAAGGGCGCGCCCGCCGCGCTGGTGGTGTGCAGGTCGACGAGGTGCACCTCGCCCCGCGCGCGCGCGGCGGCCGACGCGATGGCCTCGCCGAGCTCCCGCCGCTCGACGTCCTCGGGGTCGCCCTCGCGCGCGCGGCCGTCGCCCCACGCCCGGTTGAGGTCGCGCGCGAGGTAGCGCCGGCCCGCGCGCAGCGCGCCGAGGTTGCCCGCGAGCGCCACGAGCTCTCCGCGCACGAGAGACTCTCTCTCCGCGAGGCGCGCGAGCACGCGCCTCACCGCGCGCACGCCGCCGCGCTCGTTGCCGTGAATGCCCGCCACCGCGACGAGCGTGGGCCCCGCGTCGCGCCCGGTGACGCGGCCGAGCTCGCGCGAGAGTTCGTCGAGGGCGTCGCTGCCGTCCATCGATCGACGGGGTTATGTCAGGTCGCGGGTCGCGTCCACTCGTCGAGGAACTTCGGGAGCATCTCGCGCCAGGTGACCCAGTCGTGGTGCCACTCGGGGCCCCAGTTGTCGACGTAGTTGGGCACGCCCATGCGCCCGAGGGCGTTGGCGAGGCGCCAGCTCTCGGAGAGGTCTTCCCACCGGCCCTCGCCCGAGGCGATGAGCAGGTGGCGCGTGCGCAGCACGTCGAGGTGCGGGCCCGCGAGCGTGGGCACGAAGTGAACGGGCGACGAGACGAAGAGCTCGGGCGAGGGCTCCCGCGCGCCGATGAAGCGCAGCAGGTCGTACGTGCCGCTCATCGCGACGGCCTTGTGAAAGAGGTCGGGGAACCTGCAGAGCACCGCCGCCGCGTGAAAGGCGCCGATCGACGCGCCCGCGGCCCACAGCCCGATCGACTCGTCGTTGCAGTCCTTGCGAATGGCCGGCACCACCTCGTGCTTCACGTACTGGTGGTACTGGTTGATCATCCACATGCGGTGCGCTGGCGTTGCGTCCTTGTCGAACATGGTGCGCCCCGCGACGCTGTCGCACGAGTAGACCTTCACGCGCCCCTCGGCGATCAGCCCTTCGAGGGCCTTGATCATCAGGAAGCGCTCGATCTCCTCGGCGTCGCCGCCCGCGGTGGGAAAGATCAGCACGGGCTGCCCGAAATGGCCCCATCGGGCGAGCGTCGACTCGCACTGGAGCCGCTCGGAGTGCCACCGTGTCTTCGCGAAGGTGCTCATCTGCGACGGGCATCATGGGCGAGCGCGGCGCGGCGCGGCAAGGGCGTTCACGCGCCGCGATCGGGGTGTATTTTCCGGCACGTTCCGTGGTAGCAGGAGCGGCCATGACGACCGATGCACCTCCGCTTCGCGAGGCTCTCCTCGATGGCTTTCGCGCGACGCTCGACGACGTGCTCCCCTGGTTCAAGGCGCAGATGCCGCCGGCGTACTTCGCCGACACCGACGAGCGCGAGCGGCTCGTACACCTCCGCGCGGTGATCGCCGCGCGCGCGTCGGGGCAGGCCCCGCGCCTCACGATCCGCGGCGACGACGGCAACCGCTGGACCTTCATCAGCGACGCCGACAAGCCCGGCATGCTCGGGGGCATCCTCGCGCAGCTCCCGCCCGACGCGCCCTTGCGCCTCGTGAAGGTGCACACCTCGGCCGACGGCCACCTCTCGATCGACACCGTGGTCATCGGCGAGGCGCCGCGCTTCGACCCGTCGGACCCCGACCTCGCCGCGCGCCTCGAGGCCATCCTCGCCCACGCGCGCGAGGTGGGCGCCGACGAGGCCCTGCTCGACCGCTTCGTCCGCGGCTCGTCGGCCGAGTACGTGCGCGCCGCCACGCCGCTGCGCGTGGTGCGCACCGCGTCGCTCTTCGCCGAGGTGAGCGGCACCGACGACACCGCCGTGCGCCTCGAGGCCGAGAGCGACCCGACCCTCTCGCGGGTCATCGTCGCCTCGGGCAACCCCACGGCGCGGCGCATGGCCGAGCGCTGCGCGGCCCTGCTCGGCGCGCACAACATCAACATCCTGCGCGCCTCGGTCGACATGATCAGCGACGGGCGCAACGGCTGGGTGGCCGTGCTCAGCTACGTGGTGCGCGGCCCCGACGGCGGCGCCATCGACCCGCAGGGCGCCCTGTGGCGCCACGTGGGCACCGACCTCATGCGCATGAAGTGGGTCACCGACGCGGCCATCGCGCTCGACCGCCAGTCGCCCGGCACCAACCTCTCGCGCTGCGAGACGGTGATCGCCCTCGCGAACCTCGCGCACCAGTGCCTCGTTCGAGAGAACCCCTACGCCTACGCGCGCGCCCGCACCTGCGCCATCGCCTCGCGCCACGTGGCGATCTCGTCGGACATCGCCGCCCTCCTGGCCGACCGCTTCGACCCCGCGAGGCCCCTCACCGACGAGGAGTTCACCGCGCGCGCCGAGGCCCTCGGCGAGCGCATCGACCGCACCGTCGACGGCGACGACGCGCGGCGCGTGCTCCAGACGATGCTCCTCGCGGTCGAGAAGACGTACCGCACCAACCTCCACCTGCCGAAGCGCTACGGGCTCGCGCTGCGCCTCGACCCCACGCTCGTCACGCGCCCCGAGGCGCCCGAGGTGCCCTACGGGCTCTTCTTCGTGCACGGCCTGGGCTTCGACGGCTTCCACCTGCGCTTCAGGGACATCGCCCGCGGCGGCGTGCGCGTGGTGCGGCCCGGCAGCCCCGAGCAGTTCGCCGCCGAGGCCGACCGCGTCTACGACGAGGCCTACGGGCTCGCCTACGCGCAGCAGCTCAAGAACAAGGACATCCCCGAGGGCGGCGCCAAGGCCGTGATCGTGTCGTCGTCGGAGGTCTCGGTCGCGCGGGCCTTCAAGGGCTTCTCCGACGGCCTTCTCGACCTGCTCGTGCGCGACCCCGGCGGGCGGGTGATCGACCGCTTCGGCCGCCCCGAGACGCTCTACCTCGGGCCCGACGAGAACATCACCCCCGAGCTCATCGAGTGGGTGGTGGCGCGCGCGGGGCGGCGGGGCCACCCCCTCGCGGCGGCGTTCATGAGCAGCAAGCCCGGCGCGGGCATCAACCACAAGGAGTACGGCGTCACGTCCGAGGGCGTGACGGTCTTCCTCGACGTGGCGCTGCGCGCGGTGGGCATCGACCCGAGGGCGCACGACTTCACGGTGAAGCTCACGGGCGGCCCCGACGGCGACGTGGCGGGCAACGAGATCAAGATCCTGCACCGGGAGTACGGCCGCCACGCGCGCATCGTGGGCATCGCCGACGGGTCGGGCTCCATCGAAGACCCCGACGGGCTCGACCACGACGAGCTCCTGCGCCTCGTGGCGCGCTCGGAGCCCGTGGCGAGCTTCAACCCCGCGCGCCTCGGGTTCCGCGGCCGCGTGGTGCCCGTCGACGCGCCCGACGGCGTGCGCGCCCGCAACACCCTGCACAACCGCGTCGTGGCCGACGCGTTCGTCCCCGCGGGCGGCCGTCCCCAGACGATCCACGCGGGCAACTGGCGCGAGTACCTCTTGCCCGACGGCAAGCCCTCTTCGAAGGTCATCGTCGAGGGGGCCAACCTCTTCATCACGCCCGAGGCCCGCCAGCGCCTCGGCGAGCAGGGCGTGCTGGTGCTCAAAGACAGCTCCGCCAACAAGTGCGGCGTGATCTGCTCGAGCTTCGAGATCACCGCGTCGCACCTGCTGACCGAGGCCGAGTTCCTCGCGCACAAGCCCCGCTTCGTGGCCGAGGTGCTCGACCGCCTGCGCGCGCTGGCGCGGGCCGAGGCCGAGCTCCTCTTCCGCGAGCGGGCGCGCAACCCGGCGCTCCAGCTCCCCGAGGTGTCGGTGCGCCTCTCGCGCGCGATGATGCGCGTGCAAGACGCCATCGCCGGCGTGCTCGACGACCTCTCGCCCGACGACCGCGCCCTGGCCGACGCGCTGGTGCTCGAGCACCTGCCGCCGGTGCTGCGCGAGCTCGCGGGCGACCGCGTCGCCACGCGCCTCCCGGTGGCCTACGCGCGCTCCATCGTGGCCTCGTCGCTCGCGGCCCGCATGGTCTACCGCGAGGGCCTCGACTGGGTCGCCCCGCTGCCCGACGCGGCCCTCGGGCGCATGGCCTTCCGCTACCTGCGCGGCGAGCGCGACGCCATGGCGCTCGCGCGCGCCATCCGCTCGGGCGACCTCGTCGACCGCGAGCGCGCCGCCGCCCTCGTCGAGCGCGCGGGCGCCCGCGTCGCCGCCGAGAGCTGATCCCAACTTCACGTCAAGTTCGCCGCTTTCGCGAGTGCGACGTGTCCCCCCACCCAACGCTGTCGCGCACCTCGCGGAGCCCCCACCCAACGCTGCCGCGCGCCCCGCCCCCGCGGAGCGAGGGCGTGGCTGAGCGTGCTGAAACGAGGTGACGAGCTGCATGGGTCTCGCAGGGGCCCTCGCGCTGCGAGGGCCATCACCTCAACGCTTCCTGGATGACGCTCCCGCTCGATGTGAGCCGCGTCGGCGCATCGATCACGCGTCGTCGTCGATCTCGATCGAGCGGCGAGAAGCGAGGAAT
>JBDHVF010000384.1:0-7508 GCA_039809605.1 Polyangiales bacterium
ATGCGCGCCTGACCTACACCGATGTGTGGAATGCGGTCGGTGACGGCATTCCCGAGGACGAGCACGCCGCCGCGCTGGCGAAAATCGGCCCGTTGCTGCCGCAGGTGCAACGCCTGCATCAGCTCTACAAGATCTTCGACAAGGCCCGCGCCAAGCGGGGTGCGATCGAGTTCGAGAGCGGCGAAGTGCGCTTCGTGCTGGATGCGCAGGGCGTCGTCACCCAGGCTGGCATGCTCCAGCGCAACGACGCGCACAAACTGATCGAAGAATGCATGATCGCCGCCAACGTGCAGGCCGCCACGCACTTGCTGGCCGCCGGCATCCCCGCGCCGTTCCGCGACCACGACAAGCCGCCGGAATCCAAGTACGCCGACCTGGAGGAATTCCTCAAGGAATTCCACCTGCGCCTGCCGCCGTGACGGCGCGCGAAGGCGTACCGCGCGCCCCGCCGGGGGCGTTACGCTCGCCACCCCTCCGATGCCCGCGCAGACCGCCAGCGACACGCAGCTCCTCTTCGTCGACGCCTTCGGCGTCACCGCGCTCACGCCGCCCAGGAAGGCCGCGACCCTCGGCTCGAGCAGCCCCCGCACGCGCAGCGCGTTCGGCGCGGGGTGGCGCGAGCACCTCTCGGTCGACGCGGCCGGCGCGCGGCTCGCGGTGTACCAGCCCACGAGCCTGCACGTCGGGCTGGTGCTGTACGACCTTCCGTCGCTCAAGCCCCTGCGCGAGCTCTCGGGGCGCTGGTCGGGCGCGCACCTCATGGCCGACGGCCACCACCTGCTCACGGCGCAGCGCACCTCCGAAAGCGACGGCGCCTTCGACCTCTACGACCTCGCGCGCGACCCGGCGTCGACCCGAGAGTACCTCGCGCACGACGACCGCGTGCTGCGCGTCGAGTGGTCGTCGCTGCGCGAGGGCGCCGTCGACGCGGGCTCCGTCGACGCGCTCGGCGGTCGGCGGCGCGACCCGACGCCGTGGCGCAACGCGCCCTCGTGCTTCGCGGTCGCGCGCGACGGGGCCTTCGTCTTCTACGACGGCGACGCGGGCCTCGCGTGGGTCGGGCGCGTCGACCCGACCTCGCCGCGCTCGGGCGTCACCGTGCACGCGGTGGTGGGGCTGCCCCTCTGGCAGGGCTTTCGCGTCGCGGTGTACCCGTCGTCGCGGCGCCCGCTGCTCGTGGCGCACGACGCGGGGACGCTGCGCGCCCACGCGGTGCCGCTGCCGGGCGACGAGCCCACGCCCGACGCGCTGCGGCCGTTCGAACTGCCCGCGGCGGCGCTGCCCGCGCGCCACGGAGAGATGCTCTTCTACCAGCACGCCGACGCGCTCGACCGCGTGGTGCGCCTCGACCTCGACGCGGGCCGCGAGGAGCGCATCGAGGTGGCCGTCGAGCGCGTCGCCGGAGGACGCCGCGGCGCCGAGGTTCCCGCCGCGTGGAGGGAGCCCGGCGCGGGCCGCGTGCTGCTCGGGCCGCAGGGGGAGCCGTACCTCCTGCCCTGGCGCGCCGAGGCCGTGATCGACCTCGCCGCGCGCGCCGCGGTGCCGCGCAAGCTGCCCGAGGCGCAGGCCACGCTGGCGCCGCCGTTCTGCGATGCGCTCCGTCGCGCGCGCGACGCGGGGCGGGCGGGCGGCGTGGCCGTCGACCTCGAGTCCGTGCGCACGCAGACCATCCGCTACGGCAAGGGGCGCAGCGCCGAGCACGCGTTCTACCAGTGGGCGGTGATGCCCGGCGACGGGGGCCTCGCGTCGCTCGTGCTGCGCTCGGCGCTCTGGGCCGGCGAGACGGTGCGCTCGCGCCTCGCGGCCGCGCTGCCGGGCCTCGAGGTCGGCGTCACGACGAGCCACTACCCGGCCGAGCTGCGCCCGCGGCGCACCTTCGACCTCGACGAGCTCTCCCGCGCGCTCGCGTGGTCCGAGGCGCACGGCTTCACGCTGCTCGACTGGGTGCCCTTCTTCGAAGAGGCCTACTTCGAGGGCCTGGGCTACGCGACGGTCGAGTACAACCGCTTCGCGTGGAGGCCCGGCGAGGCGTCGCGCGCGCCCTTCACCCCCGAGGCCGAGCGCGTGCTCGCGGGCTTCGTCGTCGACCTCGTCGGCGACGCGAGGCCCCGCCCCGCGGCCGAGCGCGTCGCGGCGTGGAGCGCGACGCCCCCGACGGCCGACGACGTCGCGCGCGCCTTCGAGGGCCTCGAGCGCTTCTTCGAGCGCCACCCGCTCGCGCGGTCGCGCGCGTTCCTGGGCAGCGTCGAGAACCGATGGCTGCGCGCGCTGCTCCAGGTGCTGATCGTGCACTTCGCGGGCGACGCGTCGCGGCCCTTTCTCGCGCGGCTCGCGACCGTCGACGACCTGGGCGCGCGCCTCGAGGCCGAGCACGCCTCGGTGCGGGCCGCGCTGCGCCCGGCGCCCTGATCCGCCAGCGCCCCGCGCGGTCAGCTCACTGGATCACGAGCTGGCTGCTGGCCGCGAGGGTCGCGTTGCGCAGCACGGCGACCTGGTTGTGCGCGCAGTCGTCGGCGCGAATGTCCCACTGCCCGGCGTAGAGCTGGTAGGTCTCGGTCTGCCCCGAGGGGAGCACGCGCGAGCCGAGCTGATCGGGGCCCCAGTTGGGGTCGCTCACCGGCGAGAGGTAGAGGTAACAGATCGTGCGCCCGGTGCCGTTGGTGACCGAGAGGTTCACCTGCGAGTAGTTCGAGTAGCTCACCGGCGAGGCGACGAGCCCTCCGGTCGTGCCCAGCGTGCAGCCCGCCGCGAGCGCTGCGATCACCACGAAGCCAAAGACCTTCTGCATCCGTCACGCTCCTCTGGGTCGGTTCGATACGCCTGCGGAGGCGGCCGGCGCTTGACCGGCGTCACGTCATCCGCGCCCGCGCGCTTCGGGTATCCTCCGCGGCCCATGAAGAAGGCACTCGCCGCGGCGCAAGAGGCCGCAGACGCCGGGGACGCCGCGCTCGCCCTCGCGCATCTGCTCACGGCGTGGCGCGAGGCCCGCCAGCCCCGCGTCGCGGCGCTCGTCGAGGCGTTCGGCGCGCTCGCGGCGAGGGACGTCTCGCCCGTCACCGGCGCCGACGCCGACGCGCGAGAGGAGGCGTGGCGAGCGCGCGCGAAATCACCTGCGCCCGAGGGGCTCGGCGCGCTGCTCGCGTCGCTGACCGATGGGGTGAAGGTCGCCGCCGTGGCGGCCCGCATCGAGCGGCTCGGCGAGCTCGACCCCGACCCGCGCGTCGCCGCGCGCTACGTCGAGATGCTGCGCGCGCCGCCCTTCACCGCGTCGAGCCACAAGCCCGTGTGGAGCGAGGTCTTTCGCCAGCTCGCGGAGGTTCACGGCGACGCGCGTACGGCCGCCGCCGTCGCGGCGCTCGCGCCCGAGTACACCCACGTCTTCGGCGAGACCGTGATGGGCCGCTGGATGCACTCGCAGCTCTCGAAGCTCGCCGACGCGATGGAGGGCGCCTTCGCGAAGGGGCCCGCGCTCTCGCTCGACGTCGAGGCGCTCGTCGCGGCGATCGAAGCCCGCGTCGCGCCGCCCGCGTGCGAGCCCGCGGTGACTGCCGCCGACGACGAGGCCGCGCACCTGCGCGCGATCGCCGACGACCCCGACGACCCCGCGCGCCGCGAGGTGCACCGCGCGTGGCTCGCGGCGCGGGGCGCTCCCCGCGCGGAGTTCATCGCGCTCCAGGCGCGGCGCCACGCGAGCTGCGGCGCGCTCCCGCCCGACGACGAGGCGCGCGAGCAGGCGCTCTTGAAGAAGCACCTCGCCGCGTGGCTCGGTCCGATCGCGCCCGTGGTGAAGAGCCCCCGCTTCGAGCGGGGCTACCTCGTCGAGTGCGCGCTGGTGCCCAAGGGAGCGAAGACGGGCCCCGCCGTCGGCGACCCGCGGTGGGCGACCGTCGAGACGCTCCACTGCACGTGGCAGAAGAACTACGGGCGCGAGGTGATCCTGCACCCCGCGATGCGCTCGCTGCGACGCCTCGAGGCGGCGCCCGTCGAGCTCGCGGAGACCCTCTTGAACGACCCGACGCCGCGTGTGATCGAGTCGATCGCGTGCATGTACGGCATCCACCCTCGCGCGCTGCCCGCGACCGTGCGCGCGCCGGGGCTGCCGCGGCTGCACGAGTTCGCGATCTCGTGCTGGTACAAGGACGAGGCCGTTTCGAAGTACTCCACGACGTGGCAGCCGCCCGGCGTGTTCGCGCCCTTTCTCCAGAGCCCGCTCGCGGCGCGCCTCAACCTCTTGCGCTGGGCGGTGCACGACACCTTCGTCGACGCTGCCGCCGCGGCGCTCGACGCGCACGCGCCGCCCGGCTTCACGGCCCGCGTCGACCTGTACTACCTGTCGCTGCTGCGCGGCCCCGACGGGCGATGGAGCCACGTCGAGGTCGACCTCAAGTCCCCCGACGAGGAGCTCAAGTACGGCAACTCCCGCGTGCGCACGCTGCGCAGGCTCGACCCCGCGCGGCCGCTGCGCGTGACGGTGCGCGCGCCCGCGAGCGCCGACCTCTCGATGCTCGCGAAGGAGTTCGCGGCCGTGAGGGAGCATTTCACGCGCGCCGAGGTCGTGCTGCCCGCGTGATCCGCGGGGCCGATACGAGGTAGAACCCTGCGATGCACCGCACGGCACCCTCGCTCGCGCGCGCCCTCGTCGCGACGCTCTCCCTCGCGGCCTGCGCGAGCACCTCGGCCGGCACGACCGGCACCCCGCGCGACGCGGCCGACGTCGTCGACGCGGCGCAGCCCGACGTCGCCGCGCCCGACGTCGCTCCGCCCGACGTCGGCCCCGACATCGCGCCCGACGTCGGCCCCGACGACGTCGCGGCGGACGACGTCGACGACGCGGCCGCGCCGGGGCCCATCGACGGCGCGTGGCGCGTGACCGACATCGTGTGCGGCGGCGCGCCCGGCAGCGCGGCGGCGCGGGCGTACATCACCGCCCCCAACAGCTCGTCGTTCGTCGTGCGCGGCGAGCGCAGCGTGTACACCCTGCGCACGTCGACCTGCACGCAGCGGCTCACGTCGACGGTCGCGTACCCGTCGCCGGGGCGCGCGGTGTTCACCGCGACGGGGCCCTTCGCGTGCGAGCCCGCGCGCTGCGGCGCCGGCTGCGGCACGACGCCGTCGATCCCCTACGTGTACGACTACGCGCGGCGCGGCGCGGGGCTCGTGATGACCACCGTCGGCCCCACGCCCGACCTGACCTGCACCGCCTACGGCCAGTCGAACCCGATCACGTACACGTACGAAGCGATCTGACCGCGGTCAGGGGCGCATGCCCCGCGCGGCGCCTGGGGACGACGGCCTCACCCCGCCTCGGCGCGGGCCTTGAGCGCGCGGTTGAGCGCGTCGTAGCTGCGCGTCGTGCGACCGTGGAGGCCCGTGCGCATCACGAGCGCGAGGAGCCCGCCGAAGTCCTCGCCGTGCGTGAGCAGGGTGCCTTCGCCCGAGGGCGTGAGCTTGAACCAGTGCTCGCCCCACGCGAGCGCGGGCACCACCGGCGCGCCGCCGCGCCACGCGAGCTCGCGGCCCGGCTCGCAGCGGACGACCCTCGCGGTGAAGGGCATCGCGGGCATCCCCTCGATGACGATGCGAAAGCGCACCGTCGCCCCTGCGCGCGCCTCGCCGCGGAACACCGGGATCACCGCGTTCCATTGTGGGTAGGCGTCGAAGTCGGTGAGCACGCGCCACACGCGCTCGGGGGGGGCGTCGATGGTGAGGCTCGTGCGTACGTCGCTCATGGGCGCGCGAATGTATCATCGCCAGGTCCCACGCGAGCTGACCCTCGACCGGGTGCACGTGGTGAATGCCGGGGAGCTGGTGGTCGATCGGGCGCGGCTACGAGGCCAGCACGGGCGGCGCGTCGTCGACCGGGTGCGCGGCGCGGTCCTCCTGCGCGGCGAGCGAGGCGATGTACGCGAGCACGCGGCGGGTGAGCGGCGCTCGGGCCTGCTCGGCGCCCGCCTCTGCGCGCGCGATCGCCTCGTCGAAGCGCCCCGCGCGCCGGAGGAGGTCGGCCATCACCGCGTCGGCGCCGCCCGGCTCGGCGACGACCTCCTGGCGCACGAGCGCGGCCTGCGAGAAGAGCTCCACCGCGCGCATGCGGCACTGCACCGCGGCCTCGTCGTCGCCCACGTCGTCGCAGGCCCACGCCGCGTAGACGGCCTGCCAGCCCGCGTCGGCGAAGGCCGCGCCCGCTTCGAACACCGCCGACGACGCGAGGAACGCGTTGGCGAGCGCGGGCCGCGCGGGCTCGTCGACGAGGGCCTTGTACGCCGTCGTCTGCACCACGCGCGCGGCCCGGGGAGGCCCCGCTTCGAGGTCGGGCGCGCAGTACCCGCACGACGGGCATCGCTGCACCCAGGTGCTCATCGTCGAGCGCAGCGTCTCGGCCGGCCGCGTGTCGAGGTCGGGGGGGCCCTCGTCGGTCGCGCGCAACGTCACCGTGTGCTCGCTCTCGGCCCCGCACACGTGGCAGCTCACCCGGTCCCGTCGCGTCTCGCTCATCGCGCGCAGTCTGCCACCACCCCGCGCGTCGAGTCACTCGGGCTCGCAGCGCCGCCGCTCGACGAGCACGCCCCTCGCGCCGAAATAAGCCCGCAGCTCGGGGCGATCGATCGGCGACAGCCCCCCGGCGCCGAGGCGCGTCCAAAGGCCCTGCGAGGGGTTGACGAGGAGCCTGCCGGGCGCGGGGGCGTCCTGCGGGTGCATCGCGGGCGTGTCGAACGCAGCCGCGCCCCTCGCGGGCCAGGTCTGCCCCTCGTAGAGCCTTCGGCCATCGAGCTCGACGACGAAGACAGCCATGTCGAGGTCGTCGGCGAGGCGACCCGTGGGCGCGCCCGTGCGACGTGCGGCCGACGCCTGCGCGCGCAGCCTCGCGGCGCCCGCGGCGGTCAGCTCGAGCGCGACGCAGGTCGCGGGCGGCGGGGCCGTGACGTAGCGCGCGACCGCGTCGGCGCGCAGCGTGACGGTGAAGGCCGACGGGCCGAGCGAGGCCACGCGCGCGCGCATCGAGTCGAGGTCGTAGAAGGGCGCCGAGGCGCCCGGCGCGAAGCGGATCACGAAGCGCCCGTCGTCGGGCGGCACGCGGGGAGGGGGGCGCGCGCCCGCGCAGGCCGTGAGCGCGAGGGCGACGAAGACGCGGCGACGCACGCGACGAGCATCGCACGCCGGGCGCGTCGCGGCCCCTCCCTCGACGCTCGCGCTGACCTTCGCGCGGGCCCCGCCCTTCGCCTCGGCGAAGATCTCTTCATGCGCCCGCGGCGGGGATTTCATGCGCGGGGTGTCATCTTTTGAGCCGCGGCCGCGATCGGTCGGTTGAACAACGCGCCGCTCGCCCGCGTACGAAGGCACAGCGCCCGCACCGCACGCTCACCAGGAGGCACCACGTCATGGCACAGCAGCCCTCGGCTCCCCGCAGCACCGCGATCGCGATCGCAGGCGCCGCAGCGTCGGTCACGCTGGCGCTCGCCGTCACGCTCGGCGCGCTCACGGGCTACCTCCGCGCGCCCTCGGCGCCC
>JBDHVF010000385.1:0-7504 GCA_039809605.1 Polyangiales bacterium
GCGCGACGAAGACCCGCTCCGTGTCTCGCACATCTTTCCGTCGATGCGCCCGATGCGCGCGTACTTCGCCAACCGGGCCGACCCCCTCACCAACCTCTTCCTCGTGCTGCCCCTCTTCATCGTCTACCACGTGGGGGTCATCTCGCAGATCGAGGTGACGCCCGACGGGCAGTACCGCTGGGTGGGCAACGGCGTGGACTTTCTCACCGGCACCGCCCTCAAGCTCGCCCACGGCAACGTGCTCGTGTACGCGGCCGGCGCGGTGCTCGTGACCCTGGTGCTCACGGCGCTCATCGTGTGGGCGCGCAGGCGCTCGGGCGTGCACCCCAAGCTCTTTCTCCCGCTGCTGGCCGAGAGCGCGGCGTACGCGGTGCTCACCGCGGGCACCATCGGGTACGTGGTCGACGCGATGGGCCTCGGGGCGCTCGACGGGCAGGCGCTGCCCGCGCAGGTGATCTCGTCGTGCGGCGCGGGCCTGCACGAGGAGCTCGTGTTCCGCATGGGGCTCTTTCACGGCGGCGCGTGGCTCGCCGCGAAGCGCATGCGCCGCCCGTGGATCGCGTGGGTCGTCGCGGCCCTGGTGACCTCGGCGCTCTTCTCGTTCGTGCACTACGTCGGCCCGCTCGGCGACCGCTTCTCGCTGGCGTCGTTCGCGTTCCGGTTCTTTCTGGGGGTGGTGCTCGCGACGATCTACCGCTTCCGCGGGTTCGCCGTCGCCGCCTGGACGCACACGCTCTACGACGTGCTCTACTTCGCGCTCAAGCGGCTCTGACGGGGCGGGGCGCTCAGACGTCGTAGTAGAGGTAGTACTCGTAGGGCACGGGGCGCAGGCGCACGGGGTCGTTCTCGCGCTCGCGCTTGTAGCCCACCCACGTGTCGATGAAATCGCGGGTGAACACGTCGCCCTGGAGCAGGAACTCGTGGTCGCGCTCGAGCGCGTCGAGCGCCTCGCCGAGCGAGCCCGCGACGTGGGGCACCTGCTCGAGCTCCTCGGGCGAGAGCGAGTAGATGTCCTTGTCGAGCGCGTCGCCGGGGTGGATCTTCTTCTGCACGCCGTCGAGGCCCGCCATCGCGAGCGCCGCGAAGGCCAGGTAGGGGTTGCACGACGGGTCGGGGAAGCGCACCTCGACGCGCTTGGCCTTGGGCGACGAGGAGAACATCGGGATGCGGATCGCCGCGCTGCGGTTGCGCGACGAGTACGCGAGGTTCACCGGCGCCTCGTAGCCGGGCACGAGCCTGCGGTAGCTGTTGGTCGTGGGGTTGGTGATGGCGTTGAGGGCCTTGGCGTGCTTGAGCACCCCGCCGATGAAGTACATCGCCATCTCGCTCATGCCCGCGTAGCCGGGGCCGGCGAAGAGGGGGTTCCCCCCCTTCCAGAGCGACTGGTGGCAGTGCATGCCCGAGCCGTTGTCGCCGTAGAGGGGCTTGGGCATGAACGTGGCGCTCTTGCCGTGGCGCGCGGCGACGTTCTTCACCACGTACTTGAACCACATGGTCTTGTCGGCCATGCGCACGAGCGAGTCGAACTTCATGTCGATCTCGCACTGGCCCGCGGTGGCGACCTCGTGGTGGCTCGTCTCGACCTCGATGCCCACCGCCTCGAGCGTCTGCACCATCTCGGTGCGGATGTCCATCAGCGTGTCGTGCGGCGCCACGGGGAAGTAGCCCTCCTTGTGGCGGATCGTGTACGCGCGGTTGCCCCGGTCGTGCGCCTTGCCCGAGTTCCACGGCGCCTCGGCCGAGTCGATCGAGAAGAACATGTGGTTGGGGTTCACGGCGTAGCGCACGTCGTCGAAGACGAAGAACTCCGCCTCGGGGCCGACGAAGATCGTGTCGGCGAGGCCCGTGGACTTCACGTACTGCTCGATCTTGCGCGCGATGAACCGCGGGTCGCGCATGTACGGCTCGCGCGTGATCGGGTCGACGATGTGACAGATGAGGCTCAGCGTGGGCTGGGCCATGAAGGGGTCCATCACGCCCGTGCTCGGGTCGGGCAGGAGGAGCATGTCCGACTCGTTGATGGCCTTCCACCCGCGGATCGAGCTGCCGTCGAAGCCGAAGCCGTCTTCGAACGCGTCCTCGGTGAGCCGGTGGAAGGGCACGCTCGTGTGCTGCCACAGCCCGATCAGGTCGCAGAACTTCAGGTCGACCATCACCGCCCCGTGGCGGCGCCCGAGCTCGATCACCTCAGCAGACTTCATCGTCGTCATCACCGTCTCCTCTCCTTGGGATCTCTCACGAAATGAGTTGAATCGCGCCCGGTTCGTGCAGCCGTCGAGCGCGCCCGCAGCGACCGACCAAGCCGTACTTCCGTACGGCGCGGGAGGGAGCGAGGACGTAAGCCGACGGATGCGCGGACTGGGCGCGATTCAAATGGCGTCGCGGCCGCGCTCGCCAGTACGAATCCGCACGACCTCTTCGATCGGGACGACAAAGATCTTGCCGTCGCCGATGCGGCCCGTGCGCGCGCTGCGCTCGATCGCGTCGATCACCGCGTTCACCTGCTCGTCGGTCACCACGACCTCGACCTTCACCTTGGGCACGAAGTCCACCACGTAGGAGCTCCCCCGGTAGACCTCCTTCTTGCCCCCCGTGCGCCCGAAGCCCTTCACCTCGGTGACGGTCATGCCCTGCACCCCGACCTCGGCCAGGGCGTCCTTCACCTCGTCGAGCTTGAACGGCTTGATGATCGCTTCGATCCGCTTCATCGCGGCGGTGTTGTATCCCCGCGCCGGGTAAACGCGCGGTTAACGAGCGGCAAAGTCAGCGTTGCGCCTTGCGCGCGCGCCTCGCGGGCCTGGGCGCGGCGCCCTCGTGCGCCTCCGCGGCCTCGTCTTCGAAGTCGTCGCCCTCGGCGCTCCCGAGGAGCAGCCGCACGTCGTCGGCCGAGAGCCCTCGCAGGGCGCCCGCGTCCTCGGCGATGACGGCCTCGGCGAGCTCCTTCTTGCGGGCCTTGAGGGCGACGATCTTCTCCTCGACGGTGCCGCGGGTGATGAGCCGGTAGACGGTCACCGCGCGCGTCTGCCCGATGCGGTGCGCGCGGTCGGTGGCCTGGTCCTCGACGGCGGGGTTCCACCACGGGTCGCAGTGGATCACCGTGTCGGCCGCGGTGAGGTTGAGCCCCGTGCCGCCGGCCTTGAGCGAGATGAGAAAGAGCGGCGCGTCGCCCGACTGGAAGCGGCTCACCACGGCCTCGCGGTCGCGCGTGCGCCCGTCGAGGTACTCGTACGCGATGCCCGCGGCGTCGAGGTCGGCGCGCCAGAGCGTGAGCAGCTCGACGAACTGCGAGAACACCAGCGCGCGGCGGCCCTCCTGCGTGAGCGCGCGCACGAGGTCGAGAAAGGCCTCTCGCTTGGCGCTCACGCCCGCGGGCTGCGCGGGGTCGACGAGGCGCGGGTCGCACGCCATCTGCCGCAGGCGCAGGAGCGCCGTGAGGATGTTGATCCCGCTGCGCGCGAGGCCCACCTCCTCGATGCGCTTCTCGACGTCGGCGAGCACCGCGGCCGAGAGCGCGTCGTAGAGCCGCCGCTGGCGCGCGGTGGGCGCGCAGAGCTGGTCGATCTCCTGCTTGGGCGGCAGGTCGCGCAGCACGTCGCGCTTGGTGCGGCGCAGGAGGAAGGGCCGCACCATCGCGCGCAGCCGCTCGGCGGCGGGGCCCCGGGGCTCCATCGCGATGGGGCGCTCGTAGCGCGAGGAGAAGTCGCGCGCCGAGCCGAGCATCGCGGGGTTGCAGTAGTCCATGATGGACCAGAGCTCGCCGAGGTGGTTCTCGACGGGCGTGCCCGTGAGCGCGAGGCGGCGCTCGGCCACGAGCTCGCGCGCGGCCTGGGCGGTCTGGGCGCCGGCGTTCTTGATGTTCTGCGCCTCGTCGAGGATCGCGTAGCGGAAGCGCACGCCCGCGAGGAGCATGATGTCCCGGCGCAGGAGCGCGTAGGTGGTCACCACGAGGTCGGCGGCGGCGAGGGCCGAGGCGTCCTTCTCGCGCGCGATGCCGTGGTAGAGGAGCACCGTGAGGCCGGGGGTGAAGCGCGCGGCCTCGCGCACCCAGTTGGGCGCGACCGAGGTGGGGCACACCACGAGCGAGGGCGCGTGGCCGTCGCGCTCCTTGCGCCAGAGGATCGCCGTCAGGGCCGTGACGGTCTTTCCGAGGCCCATGTCGTCGGCGAGGATGCCGCCCGCGCCGAGCCCGTCGAGGAACTGGAGCCACGCCGCGCCCTGCACCTGGTAGGGCCGGAGCGACGCCTGGAGGCCTTTGGGCAGCTCCGCGTCGCCCTTGACCGCGAGCGCGCGCAGCCGCGTGCGGAACGCCTCGACCGCGGGGTCGATCTCGCCGCCGGCGCCCGCGTCGATCCAGCGCTCCACGCGCCCGAGCTGGTGCGCGGCGAGCTTGACCTTCGCGACCTTCGCGCCCTTGTCGCCCTTCGCGGGGAGCACCTCGTTGAGCTCGTCGACGAAGCCCGCGACGGCGTCCTGGATCTCGGCCACCGAGCCGTCGTCGAGGGCGACCCAGCGGCGCTTGTTCTTGAGCGCCTCGCGCACGGCCTCGATGTCGGCCGCGAGCTCGCCCGCGTCGAGGCGCACCTCGGTGTCGAGCAGCCCCCCCGCGAGCGAGACGCGCACGCGGGCCTTCACGGGCGGGCGCACGGCGACGTGCTTGAGGTTCTCGGCCACGAGCACCGTCAGGGCCGCGGGGTGGGGCTCGCGCAGCGCCGCGACGCCGCGCACCCAGAAGTCCACGGCCTCCTGCTGCTCGGCGACGAACGCGCGCTCCTCGTCGCTCCAGCGCAGGCCCGCCGAGGCGACGCGGGCGAGCGCGCCCTCCTCGTGCTCGCGGTCGCGGCGCACGTCGTCTTCGAACGCGACCGACGAGAGCGCGCCCGCGGGCGAGAGCTCGATCGCCCCGAAGGCGTAGCGGGCCTCGAGGCGCGCGCGCAGGTCGAGGGGCGCGCCCGCGACGCGCAGCGAGACCTCGGCCCTCTCGCGCGGGGCGAGGCCCATCTGCTCGGGCGGCGGCAGGGCCACGGCGCGCCCCGCGAGCGCGCGGCGCAGGCCCTGGTAGACCACCGACGCGTGGCGCGCGGGCAGCTCGACCGACGGGCGGCAGTGGACGTTCCACGCGACGTCGAGGTCGACGGTGGGGTCGACGGGGTAGAAGGTCTTTCGCGCGGGCACCCACAGGAACGGGAAGGGCCCGGAGTAGAGCACCGCGTCGCGCGCGGAGACGTCGAGGCCCTCGGGCTCGGCGCTCCAGCGCCCTTCGAGCGCGTGCACCTCTTCGCGGGCGCGCGCGGCGGGGAGCGCGTGGTCGTGGTCGGCGCGCACGGTGATGTCGGCGCGGGCCATCGTGGTGCGCGCCACGCGAAGGGTCACGGCCGCGTCGGAGAAGCGCACGGGCTCGCCGCCGCCCCCCTCGCCCGCGAGCACCTCGCGCCGCGACTCGCGCAGGAGGTGGAGGGCGACCGACGCGGGCGTGCCCGTGAGCTCGACGCCCTTGCGGTTGCGCGAGAGGGGCCTGCCGAGGGTGAACAGCCGCCGCTCGAGCGCGGGGACGCCGCGGTAGAGGATCTCGCGCGGGTCGAGGAGTGAGTGGGTGGCCGGGTCCATGAGCCGGAGCTCGATCGACGGGTACGCCTCGTCGCGCGCGGGCGACCGGACCCCCGAGGGGCGCGCGTCGACGACCGTGAGGCGCACCTCCCACGGCCGCGCGGGGCCTTGCGGCGGCAGCGCGAACCACTCGGCGCCCACCTCGCGCGCGTGGAACTCCTCGAGCGCCTGCGCGCGCAGCGCGGGGAGCTCGCGCACGAGCCCCTGCGTGGCATCGCCCGCGGCGAGGGCCGCGACGAGCTTCGGGTGCACCGCGAGGTCGACGAGCAGCGCGGGCGCGTGCTCGCAGCTCACGCCCCAGCCGTTGCACGAGCACGACGTGAGCATCCGCGCGCGCGAGGGGTCGCGCGTGTCGAAGGTCACGCGCACCTCGTAGGCGGCGGCGCGCGCGGAGCGGCGGTTGTGCCACGAGAAGACCGGCGTCGTGACCGTCGGCGCCTGGAGCGTGGCGGTGAGCGTGCCGTTCGAGAGCGCGGGCGGGCGCGCGTACTCGTAGCGGTGCGAGAGGGCGGCCTGCACCGTCGCGCGGCCGAGCGCGGGCGTGAGCGACGCGAGGTTGAGAAAGGCGGCCCAGGCCGGCGCGGGGCGGGTGTCGTTCATGGGCGGGGCGCGGAAGGATGGTCCCCGCGGGGCCTTCGCACAAGCGGGAGCGTCAGACGCGCGCGAGGCGCTCGACGAGCGCGGCGCCGTCGCGGGGCCTGCGCGCGGGGTCGTCGGAGAGGCAGTCGGCGGCGAGCTCGGCGAGGGCGCCGACCGGCCGGGGGAAGAGGTCGCGCACGAGCGCCCCGAAGGCGAAGACGTCGACCGTGGGCTCGACGGTGCCGGCCGCGCGCGCCTCGGGGGGCACGTAGCCCGCGGTGCCTTCGAACGCGCCCGCGGGCTGCCCCGCGCGCCGCGCGAGGCCGTAGTCGGTGAGCGCCGCGCGGCCGTCGGCGCGCAGGAGCACGTTGCCGGGCTTGAGGTCGCGGTGCACCCAGCGCCGGGCGTGGGTGTGCGCGAGCGCGTGCGCCACGTCGTCGAGCCACCGGCGCGCCTCGGCCGGGTCGACGGTGCCCTTGGCGACGCGCGCGCGGATGGAGCCGCCGGGGGCGTACTCCATCACCACGGCGCCGGTCTCTTCGAAGAGGTCGTGCACGCGCACCACGCACGGCGACGCCACGGCGGCGGCGACCTGGGCCTCGCCGCGCAGGCGCGCGTTGCGGTCGGCGCGCGCCTGCGGGTGGTAGAGCTTGAGCGCCACCTCGCGCCCCACGCGCTTGTCGCGCGCGAGGTACACCGCGCCCGCGCCGCCGCGCCCGAGCTCGCGCACGAGTTCGAAGCGCCCCATGGCCTGCGAGGCGTCGGGGGCGAGCAGCGTCGCGCCCGCCTCGCCCGCGCGCACGGGCTTCTGGAGCCGCGCGTGGCGCTCGCGCGCGCCGGGGTACTCGAGGTCGACGGCGAGGGCCGACTCGTACCAGCCGAGCGCGCCCGTCGTGTCGCCCGTCTGCGCGGCGAGGTCGCCGAGGCGCATCATCGCGGGCGGCGCGTCGCGCAGGGGGCCCGCGGCCACCGAGCGCAGGATCGCGTCGGCCGTGGCTCCGTCGGCGCGGGCGAGGAAGAAGTCGGCCAGGTCGACGCGCGCTGCGGCCGAGAGGTCGGGGTGCGCCGCGTGCTCGCGCAGCCACCGCAGGAGCGAGAGCGACGCGGTGCGTGTGAGGCGCGTGCCGTCGAGGGCGAGGCGCGCGCGTCGCACCGCCTCGGGCACCGGCAGCCCGACGACGTCGGCGAGGGGGTCGGGCTCGGCGCGCGCGGGCGTGGGCCGCGGGTCGGGCCTCGCCTCGTCGACGTGCTCGTCGGGCGTGGGATACGGGTCGGGCGAGAAGAGGCTGCGGAAGAGGTCTCGGAGTCCCATCGGCGGTGG
>JBDHVF010000386.1:0-7504 GCA_039809605.1 Polyangiales bacterium
GACGCCACGTCCGACATCGCGCGCGACGGCGCGGGCGACGGCGGCGACGCGGGGCCGCGGCGGTGCACGGTGACGCCCGCGGCCGAGCCCTTTCGCAACCCCGCGCTGCGGCTGCACTGGCGCGCGACGGCGGGGATGCCCTTCGCGGGCCTCGACCAGGTCTGCTCGACGCCCGTCGTGGCCGACATCGTGCGCGAGCCCGCGGGCGCCGAGGCCGTGCCCGAGGTGGCCTTCATGACCTTCTCGTGCGAGCGGGGCTACAACAACTCGGCGCTGCGCGTGGTGTCGGGGCGCGCGCCGCACCGGCTCCTCTGGTCGCAGAACGGCCTCGGCCGCCCCGACGACGAGTCGAGCGCCTTCGCGCTCCGCTGGGACGGCCACCCCGCCGTGGCCGACCTCGACGGCGTGGCCGGCAACGGCCTCGAGGTCGTGGCGGTCACCGCGCGCGGCGGCCTCGCGGCCTTCAGCAGCGCGGGCACGCTCTACTGGCGCTCGGCCGACGCCCTCATGGGCGCGAGCGGCGCCAACCCCTCGGTGAGCATCGCCGACCTCGACGGCAACGGCGTGCCCGAGGTGATCGCGGGCGGCGCGGTGCTCGACGGTCGCACGGGCCGCACGGTGTGGGAGGCGCCCACGCGCGGCGTGAACGGTCAGGGGCCGCTCAGCGTGGTGGCCGACCTCGACGACGACGGGCGCCTCGAGGTGATCACGGGCTCCGCGGTGTACGACGCCGCGGGGCGCATGCGGTGGCGCATGGGCAACGGCGAGGGCTTCGCCGCCGTGGGCGACCTGCTCGACGCCGCGGGCGCGTCGGGCGCCGACGGCGTGCCCGAGGTCGCCGTGATGGCGAGCGGCACGCTCACCCTCTACGACGCGCGCAACGGCGCGGTGCGATGGAGCGCGGCCCTCGCGGGCGCCAGGGCGCTCGGCGGCGCCCCCACCATCGCCGACTTCGACGGCGACGGTCGCGCCGAGGTGGGCGTGGCGGGCGGCGACCGCTACACGCTCTTCGACCCGGGCTGCCGCGCGGCCGGCGGCGAGTGCGCGGCCGTGGGGGTGCGGTGGGCCACGGTGACCGAAGACACGTCGAGCAACGTCACGTCGAGCACGGTGTTCGACTTCAACGGCGACGGCGCGAGCGAGGTCGTCTACAACGACGAGGAGCGCTTCATGGTGCTCGACGGCCGCACCGGGCGCGTGGTCTTTCAAGACTGGAACCCCAGCCAGACGCGCACGGAGCAGGCCATCGTGGCCGACGCCGACGGCGACGGGCAGGCCGACATCCTCTTCGGCGCCAACCAGTGCGCGGCCTTCGCGGGCAACACCATCCCCGCGGCGGTGGCGGCCACCGAGCGCGTGCCGGGGCTCGAGATCTGGTCGTCGGGCGACGGCTCGTGGGTGGCCTCGCGCCCCATCTGGAACGAGCACGGCTACCACATCGACAACGTCAACGACGACGGCACGGTGCCGCGCCGCGAGGCCGCGTCGTGGCGCACGCACAACACCTTCAGGCTCAACCGCGCGCGCGACCGCGAGCTGCTCGCGCCCGACCTCGCGGGCGCCGCCGAGGGCGCGTGCGTCGGCACCGTCGCGCGCGTCTGCGTGACCGTGCGCAACGAGGGCGACGCCACCGTGGGCCCCGTCGCGGTCGGCGTCTACGACGGACCTTCGATGAGCGCGAGGCGCCTCGGCCGCGCGATGACCACGCGGGTGCTCGCGCCGGGGCAGACCGAGCGCGTGTGCGTCGAGGTGCCGGCGCCGCCCCGCGAGACGAGGTACTGGTCGCGCGTCGACGACGCGGGCGCCGCGCGCGAGTGCGACGAGGGCGACAACGTCGCCGAGACCACGGTCAACTGCGGGCCGGGCTGACGGCGCCGTCAGCGGCGCAGGTACTCGGTGCCCCGCGCGGCGAGGAACTCCTCGTAGGTGCCGTTGAAGAGGTTGGGCCCGCGCTCCGAGAGCTCGAGCACGCGGGTGCCGAGGCGGCTCACGAAGTGCCGGTCGTGGCTCGTGACGATGACCGTGCCGGGGTAGGCCACCAGCGCCTCGAGCAGGGCGTCGATGCTCTCGACGTCGAGGTGGTTGGTGGGCTCGTCGAGGAGCATCACGTTGTTCTTCTGGAGCATGAGGCGCGCGATCACGAGCCGCGCGGCCTCGCCGCCCGAGAGGTTCTCGGTCTTCTTGAGCCCCGCCTCGCCGCTGAAGAGCAGCTTGCCGAGCACCGAGCGCACCTGCTCGATCGTGGCGGTCTCGTCGAAGCGCCGGAGCCAGTCGTACGCGGTGAAGCCCGGCTCGAGGGCCTCGTGGTGATCCTGCGCGAAGTAGCCCACGGAGGTCTCGTGGCCCCACGCGACCTCGCCCGCGTCGGGCGCGTACTCGCCCACGAGCATCTTGAGCAGCGTCGACTTGCCGATGCCGCTCGGGCCGATCACCGCGAGGCGCTCGCCGCGCATCATCGAGAGGTGCATGCCGTCGAACACCCGCTTGGCGCCGAACGACTTCGCGAGCCCCGTCGCGCGCAGCACGTCGCGGCCCGAGGGGCGCGCGGTCTCGAACTTCACGTAGGGGCGCACCACGCTCGAGCGGCGCACCACCATGCTCGCCTCGAGCTTCTCGATCTCCTTCACGCGCGACTGGGCCTGGCTCGAGCGGTTGGCGCTGGCGCCGAAGCGGGCGACGAACTCCTTGAGCTCGGCGATGCGCCTCTTCTTCTGCGCGATGTCGGCCTCGCCCTGGCGCCTGCCCGTGGTCTTCTGCTCGACGAAGCTCGCGTAGTCGCCCGTGTAGACGGTCACCGTCTGAAAGTCGACGTCGGCCACGTGCGTCGCGATGGCGTTCATGAAGTGCCGGTCGTGGCTCACCACGAGCAGCGTGCCGCGGAAGTCGCCCGTGAGGTACGACTCGAGCCAGCGGATCGAGTCGAGGTCGAGGTGGTTCGTCGGCTCGTCGAGCAGCAGCACGTCGGCGCCCGCGAAGAGCGTCTGCGCGAGCAGCACACGGAGCTTGTAGCCGCCCGCGAGGCTCCGGAGGGGGTCGAGGTGCCGGTCGGTGGCGATCCCCAGGCCCTCGAGCAGCTCCGCGGCGCGCGACTCCGCGGTGTAGCCGTCCTCCTCGGCGACCGTGCACTCGAGCTCCGCGAGGCGCATGCCGGCCTCGTCGGTCATCTCGCCCGCGAGCAGGCGGTCCTTCTCCTGCATCGCGTCCCACAAGGCGCGGTTGCCCATGAGCACCACGTCGAGGATGCGCACGTCGTCGTAGGCGAAATGGTCCTGGCGCAGCACGCCGACCTTGAGCCGCGAGGGGATGGTGACCGCGCCCTTGTCCGACTCCTCCTCGCCGGCGATGACCTTGAGCAGCGTCGATTTGCCCGCGCCGTTGGCGCCGACGAGCGCGTAGCGCTTGCCAGGGTCGAAGGTCATCGACACGTCTTCGAAGAGGATTTTCGGGCCGTACCGCTTGGCGAGGTTCTCGAGGGTGATCATTCGGGGGGGCGGGTTCTACACCCCCCGCGCCGCGATGCAACCCATGGCCGCGGGCCCCGCGGGTATGCTCCCCGGCCCCGATGGACGACGAGCCCTTCGCGCCCCTGCGCTCGGTGATGGTCGACGGCTCCCCGCGCGGCCGCGTCGAGGGCGCCGTGCACGGCGTCGCGCTGAGCGCCGACGGCCGCCACGCGCTCTTCGCGCACCGCTCGTGGGACGGGCGCACCGACCTCGCCACGCGCTGCTCGCTCGACGACGGCCGCTGCGAGCGCCTCGCGGCATCGCCGCGCGCGGGCAAGAGCCACCTGTGGCACGTGTCGTCGTCGGGGCGCGCGTTCGACCTCGCGCCGCGGGCGCTCACCCTCTCGTGGCGAGACCCCGACGGACGGTCGGGCGCGGTGCCGCTCCGCGCCGACGAGAGGGTGCACGGGCTCAGCCACGACGGCGCCCACGTCGTGCTCGCCCGCGCGGCGCCCGGGGGAACGGCGCTGCGCGTCGTCGCCGTCGAGGGCGCGGCCACGCGCTGCGATCGGGTCATGGCCGACGTGCCGCTCCCGCAGGCCGCCGTCGGCGACCGGTTCGCGGCGCACACGACGGTGCGCGGCGCGCTCCAGCGGGTGCGCTTCGACGACGGAGACGTGCGGGAGGTCTCGCTCGGCGCCACGACGGGCGCGTGGTCGTGCGTCGTGGCCCACGCGGGCTCGCGCGTCGCCGTCGCGAACGCGCAGCGCGCCGCGGTGTTCGCGCTCGACGACCTGCGCGAGGTCGCGTCGGTCGAGCTCGGGCAGGGCGCGCAGCTCCGCGACCTCGCGGGCGACACGCTGCTCACGTACGAGCCGTCGGAGCGCGACTACCCGCTCGTGGCGCGCGACCTCGCGACGGGCGCGTCGCGCGCGATGCACCCGATCCCGCCGTACCACGGCGCCAGGCTCACCCCCGACGCGCGCCGGATCGTCTACGCCGCGAACGGCGTCGTGCGCCTCTACGACATCGCGCGGGGCCGCCACGTCGACCTGCACGACGGCCCCGACGCGTTCGTCTGGGGCCTCGCGTGGTCGCCCGACGGAACCCTCCTCGCGGCGGTCTGCGCCGACGGCACGGTGCGCGTGATCGACGTGCGGCGAGGCGCCGTCCCATGGACGCTCGAGGGCGCGCCGACCCCCACCTTCGGCATGGGCGCCACGCTCACGACGTTCTCGCCCGACGGCCGCGCGCTCTACGGCGTGTCGCCCGTGGCGACCGTGACGTGGAGCCTCGCGACGGGCCAGGAGATCGCGCGCGACCCCGCGCCGGGCAGGGGCTCGCCCGTCGCCGTGGCGACCTCACCCGACGGGCGTTGGATCGCAGCCGTCGTGTACGTCGTGAGCGACGCGCCGCGGCTCGCGCTCCTCGACGCGCAGGCAGGGATGCGCTGCGCGGTGAGCGTCGCGCTGCCGTGGGTCAGCGACGCGAGGGACGTGCGCCTGCGCTTCGAGGGCGCCGACGAGCTCCGGTGGTTCGTGCGCCACGCGACCCACCGCGGTCAGGCGGCGGTGTTTCGCCTCGGGCTCGACGGGCGCGTGCGAGCGGTCGCGCGCAAGGGCCTCCGCGGACCGGCGCAGGCCCTGCCGGTGGAGCGCGACGAGCGCCTCATGGTGTGTGACCGGGGCCTCGTGGCGATCACCACGCTCGACGTGTTCCTGCTGCTACTGCTGATGCGGCGCGGCTTCCGCACGCTGGAAGCCTTCATCATGGTGATGCTGGCGACCATCTTCGGCTGCTTCGCCATCCAGATCGCGATGGCCCAGCCCGCCGTCGCCGAGCTGGCCGCGGGCTTCATCCCCACCGCGGAGATCGTCCGCAACCCGGAGATGCTGTACATCGCGATCGGCATCCTCGGCGCGACGGTGATGCCGCACAACCTGTACCTGCACTCCTCCATCGTGCAGACGCGCGCCTACCCGCGCACCGACGAGGGCAAGCGCGAGGCGATCCGCTTCGCCACCATCGACAGCACGGTGGCGCTGACGCTGGCGCTGTTCGTCAACGCCTCCATCCTCATCATGGCGGCGAGCGTCTTCCACGCGAACGGGCGCTTCGACGTGGCGGAGATCGAGACCGCCTACGAGCTGCTGTCGCCGATGCTCGGCGTCGCGGCGGCGTCCACGCTGTTCGCGCTCGCGCTGCTCGCCTCGGGCACCAACTCCACCATCACCGCCACGCTCGCCGGCCAGATCACGACGCAGGGCTTCCTGCGCCTGCGCATCCCGGCGTACCAGCAGCGACTGATCACCCGTGCGATCGCCGTCGTGCCGGTGGTGGTCGTGACCGCGATGTTCGGCGAATCCGGCACCGCGGAGTTGCTCGTCGCGAGCCAGGTCGTGCTGTCGATGCAGCTTCCCTTCGCCATCTGGCCATTGCTGCGCTTCGTGTCCGATCGCGGCAAGATGGGCGTGCACCGGCCGGCGGCATGGGTGATCGGCCTCGCGGTGATCATCGCCACGCTCATCACGGTGCTGAACATCAAGCTGCTCGTCGATTTCGCGACCGGCTGAACCGCCAGCCGACTCAGCCGCCGGGACGCCCGCGCCGACGATCGAGGAACGCCTGCATCATCCGCCCCGGCTCATCGGTCGCATACGCCTCCGCAAAGGCCGGGATGCCGGCGGCGATGGCCTGCTCCATCGGCATTCCCTCCCACGCACGCATCAGCCTCTTCTGCGCCGCGAGCGCGGCCCTTCCGTTGGCGAGCAGCCTGACCACCCATTCCTCGACCGCCGCGTCGAGTTGCGCTGCCGGCACCACACGCTCGACCAGCCCCCATTCGAGGGCCTCGGCGGCGCCGATCATCTCGCCCAGCATCAGCATCCGCCGCGCCCGTCCCCACCCCACGAGGCCCGGCAGCAACGCCGCCTCGATTACCGAGGGGATGCCGATGCAGACCTCGGGCATGGCGAAAACCGCGCCTTCCGCAGCGATGCGCAGGTCGCAGGAGAGCGCGATCTCCAGCCCGCCGCCGAGCGTATAGCCCTGGAGCCGCGCGATCACCGGCACCGGCAGGTCGCGCAGCGCCGCACAGCAGCGATGCAGCCTGTCGATAAACGGCCCCGCGGTGGCCGTGTCGAGTGCGGCGAGTTCGCGAATATCGGCACCGCCGATGAAGGCCTGCTCGCCCTCCCCACGCAGCACGACAGCGCGCAGATCGCGACACTCACCGAGACCAAGAATGGCGCGCTCGAACTCGCCGAGCAACGCGCCCGTGAACGTGTTCAGCCGTGCGGGGTTGGCGAATGTCACATATGCGACAACCCCCGCGTCGCCGCGAGGATCGAGGCGGGCTTCGATGCGCGCTTCGGGCGTGGCAGGCATGGTGCTACCTCCGGGTGAAATCCACCACCGCGCAGAAGCCACTTTCGGTGCCGATCGCCAGGTGCGCGCCGGAGGCCGACCAGGCGAGCGCGGTAATCTTGCCGCGTCCGGGTGCGGCAATCTGCAGCACGCGCTGGCTGGCGATATCGGCGAGCACCACCAGCCCGTCATCGAAACCCGCCGCCACCGCCTCGTGCTGCGGGTGACAGGCAACCGCGGAGCAGGTGACGGTATCACCGCCGGCAAGCTCCATCGGCGCCTTGCCCATCGGCCCGCCCCCGAAGAACGGCCACAGCACCACGCTCTCGGCCCCCGAGGTCGCGAGCCACTTGCCGTTGCGGGTGAAGGAGAGGAAGCGCGTCTTACCGGGATAGCCGGACATGCGCATGTGCTGCCCGTCGGTCAGCCGCCAGCCATGCAGCGCGTTCTCCTGCATCGCGGTCACGACATGGTCGCCAGCGGGGTTGATGGCGATGCCGATATGGCTGCCCTTCCACTCCAGCTTGCGCGGGCTGTCCTCTTTCGCCGCGACGAACCACAGCGAGGCGCCGTTGTAGTGCGACGCGGCGATGCGCTTGCCCTTCGCGTCGAACACGACGCCGGAGACGGAGGACGGGTGCGCCAGCTCCTTCCTCTTCGCGCCGGCGCCGTCGAACAGATGCACGGTGCGGCCG
>JBDHVF010000387.1:0-7496 GCA_039809605.1 Polyangiales bacterium
CCGCGCTCGCCCGCGCGGCCCGGCGCTTCGAAGCGATCGGCGCGCGCCGCCTGCCCACCGACGACCCGCGCGCCCTGCTCGTGGCGACGCCGTGGTTCGAAGCGCTCGCGCGCGAGGGCGCCGCGACGGCGGGCGCGCTCGGCGCGATGGTCGCGCTGCACGCCGCGCCGCTCGACGCGCCCGAGACCGACGCGATGCGCGAAGCGCTCGACGCAGCGGGCGACGGCGAGTGCGTGGCGTCGCGCAGGGTCGCCCTGCTCTGCACCGGCGCGCCGCTGCGCTTCGAGGGCGACCAGGCGCGCGAGGGCTTCGCACGTGTGCTCGCCGACGCGGGCTCGCAGGGGTAGCGCCGCGCCCGTTGACTCGCCGGCGCTCTCGCATTGCACTCGCCGCCGTGCGTCGCACCCCCGCCGAGCGCTCGCTGGAGCGCGCCCTGCTCTTCGCCCTGGTCATCCACGCCGTCGCCATGCTCTCGATGGCGGCGCTCCTGCTGCCGGTCATGCCCGGAGGCCCCGCCGCGACGCCCCTCGCGCGCGCCCTCGCGATCGCCGCGTCGCCGTGGCGCGTGCGCCTCGGATGGCTGCCGTGGCAGCTCTGCGCCGCGGGCGACCTGTGGCTCGCCGTCGCGATGGTGCGCGTGCCGTGGATGCCTCGCGCCGCCGCGTGGGCCACGCTCGCGCTCACCGTCGTCGCCGTGGCGCCCGACCAGTGGGGCGAGCTCCAGTGGTGCACGGCGCTCGTCGACCTCGCGCGCGAGGCCGCGCGAACGGGCGACGCGACGGCCTTCGCGGCGCTCGAGGCGCGGGCGTTCCGCTCGACGGGCGCGTGGGGCGCGCTCTTCTACACGCTCGCCGCCGTCGGGTGGACGGCCGCGTTCTCGCGCGCCGGCACCTGGTCTCGGTGGCTCACGTGGCTCTCGGCGCCGCTCTGGACCGTCATGGCCGCGGTCTCGGTGGCGCCGCTGCTGCCGGTCGCGTGGCGCCCTCCGACGGCGTGGGTCGCCGCGGGCAACGCGCTCGGGTTCACGCTCATGCTCGCGTGGATCTACGGCGTGGCCGAGGCGGTGCTCCGGCGCTCGCGCCCGTTCACGCCCACGGGGCGCGGCGCGGCGTGGCGCCACCCGTCTCGCGGGCCCCTCGGCCGCGCGCTCGACCTCGCGGCGAACAGCAGGGTGCTCGGCGCCCTCGTCGAGCCGATGCCCGTGCCGCGCATGGTGAGCGACGTCACCGACGTGATCTACGTGAACTACGTCGTCGAGGCCGCGCGCGTGGAGCACCTCGTGCCCGAGGGCCTCGAGCTCCAGCGCCTCGGCCCCGGCGGGCGCTACGCGCTCTTCACGTGGCTGACCTTTCGCCACGGGCACTTCGGGTTCGACTTCCTCGGCGCGCTGCGGAGGCTGCTGCCGTCGCCGGTGCAGACCAACTGGCGCATCCACGTGAGGGACCCGCGCACGGGCCTCGAGGGCGTTCACTTCGTCACCAGCGCCGTCGACCACGCCGCGCCCGCGCTCGGCGCGCGGCTCACCACCGAGGCCATGCCCATGCACGTGCTCGCGTCGGCGTCGATCACCCGCGACGCCGGCGGGGCCGTGCGGCTGCGCCTCGACCCGGGCGAGGGGAGCGCGCCCGACGCCGACGTCGCGCTCCGCCCCGCGCCCGCGCCCGCGCTCGAAGGCCCGTGGCGCGCGTGCTGGCAGGACTTCGACGCGTTCCTGCGCTACTGCGTGCCGCAGGACCGCGCGCTCTCGACGCAGCCGTGGCTCGACCGCGTGACGCGCCACGAGATCCACCTCGGCATCGACCCCGCGGCGTGCGAGTACCTCGATGGGTCCGTCGCCTCGCGTCGCGCCGAGGCCCTCGTCGGAGGCGCGCGGCCGCTGTGCTTCCGCGTGCCCTCGGTGCGCTTCGTGTTCGCCTCCGAGCGCCACGACCCGCTGCCGCCCGCGTGACCCGCGATCGCCCCGCGGGATATAGTCCGTCGCGTGAGCGTCGTTCGCAGCGGACCCGCGCACCTCCGCGGGCTCGACGGCCTCCGCGCGGTGGCGATCCTCCTGGTCATCGTGTGGCACACCACGATCTCGATCCGCTTCCCCTCGGCGCGGCTCGGCGTGCTCCGATCGATCGTGTTCACGGGTTGGGCCGGGGTCGACCTGTTCTTCGCGCTGTCGGGCTTCCTCATCACCACGCTCCTGCTGCGCGAGGAGCGGCGGAGCGCGGCCGCGGGCGGGCCCGCGACCTTCTCGCTGCGCAACTTCTACGTGCGCCGCGCGCTGCGCATCCTGCCGGTCTTCTACGCCGTCTTCGCGCTGCTCACGCTGGGCCTCTCGCAGAGCGCCGTCTTCCGCTCGGTGAGGGTCGCGCGGGTCGACGCGCCGCTCTGGCCCTACGCGCTCTTCGTCAGCAACTACTACGAGAGCTACGCGCAGCACGCGGCCGGCGCGTCACCGGGGGAGGCGTTCCAGGTCTTCTGGTCGCTCTGCGTCGAGGAGCACTTCTACCTCCTCTGGCCCCTGACGCTCCGTCTCGTGCGGGGCCGCGGCGCGCGCGTCGGGCTCGTGATGGCCGTGTGCGCGGCGCTCCCGCTGCTGCGCTACGCCGTGACGGCGACGGGCCTCGAGGCCACCTACACCGTGCACCTCGTCTCGCACTACCGCTTCGACTCGCTGCTGTGGGGCGCGCTCGCCGCGATCTCGGCCGACGCCGCGTGGCTCGACGACCGCGCGCGCCGGTGGCTCCTCGCGGGCACGGCGGCCGCGTGCGCGGCGCTGGTCACGACGCTGCAGCTCTCGGTGCGCCCGCACGGCACGCCCCTCGGCACCGCGGTCGGGTTCAGCGGGCTGGCGATCGTCGGCACGCTCACGGTCGTCGACTGCGTGCGCAGGCCCGACTCGCTCGCCGTGCGCGCGCTCGAGACCCGCGGGATGCGCCTGCTCGGGCGCCTCTCGTACGCGATGTACCTCGTGCACTTCCCGATGATCGACCTGGCGCGCGCGATCTACTACCCGTTCTCGCGCGCGGCCACGCTCGCCAACCTCGCGGGCATGATCGCGCTCACCACGGCGCTCTCGGCCGCGATGGCGGCGGTGCTCCACGTCGCGGTCGAGCGGCCCTTTCTGCGCCTCAAGGAGCGCTTCGCCTGAGGCGGTCGAGCGATGACGCGAACCTGGGAGCGCACGACACCCGAGGGGGACACGGTCACGGTGACGATCGACCCGCAAGGCGCCGCGGTGTCGATGGTTCGCGTGACCGGGGCGCGCGAGGGGTGGGTCGTGTCGCTCGACGAGTTCGAAGCGGAGTGGCTGCCGTGGATCGAGTCGGGCTTCGACGACGTGATCGACGACGTGCGCGCGGCGCTCGACGAGGCGCGCGCCGAGGCCGGTGACGTCGACGATCACATCCCGTAGCGAGCGGTCAGCGCCAGCGGCCGGGGGTCATGTGCCAGCCCTGAGGGCCGCGCTGCCACCGCGGAGGGACCCACGTGTTCTGCGGGCCCTGCGGGGTCTCCCAGTGACCCTGCTGCCACACGTACTGCGCGCCGTTCCACGACCAGTAGCCCGGCACCCAGACCTGGCCCTGCATCATCGGGCGCGGCCTGCGCTCGAAGCGCATGCGCGGCGGCGGGCGCTGCACGATCACCGGCCCGCCCACCTGCGGCGGAGGCTGCGGGATCACCGCGGGACCGCCCAGTTGAGGCGGCACGATGCCCGGCCCCATGTGCGGCCCCGGTCCCATGTGCGGCCCCGGCCCCATGTGCGGCCCCATGTGCGGCCCCGGTCCCATGTGCGGCCCCGGTCCCATGGGCGGACCCGGCGGGATCACGGGCGGAGGGGCCGGAGGCATCGTCGGCACCGCGGTCGGCACGGGCGACCCTACGATCACGGTGTTGCCGCCCACCTGCGGGGCGCCGCCCGGCGGGTACATCGGGCCGCCGGTCCAGTGGCCCGGAGAGAACGCCCAGCCGCGCGCGCCGGGCTGCCAGTGCGGCGCGACCCAGGTCTGCGAGGGCTGCGGAGGCATCTGCCAGCGACCGCCGTTCCACACGTGACGGTTGCCGTTCCAGTTCCAGTAGCCGCCGACCCACACGTACCCGGGGCCCGGCATCGGGGGGCGCGTCTCGGGCAGCGGGGCCGGAGGCGCGACGGGGATCTCGTACGCCTGCGCGCTCACGGCCGCGGGCAGCGCGGCGAGCGCGAGCGCGAGCAGGACGCTGGTGCATCGGAGCTTCATGACGGTCCGTCTCCTTGATGAGCCGTCCTCATGGCGGCGCCTCGAATCCGTGCAAATCCCAATCCCCGCGGCCGAAACGCGCGATCTCTCCGTGATCTCGCGGGCCCTTCGGTGTCGCGAAAACCCTCACGCTGTGACGGCACACAACACCGATGCAGCGCTTGCACCGCCGCGTGCGCGGCGCTACTCCTCGTGCGCCGCCATGCTCGTCCAGCGCTGACTCCGACGTCTTCCGTTACGCGATCGAACGAGGGGCGGCCACGCGCCGCCCGTGACGTGGACACGAGCGCATGAGTCGAACGGTTCCCTGGTTCCTGCGGCTGTCGCGGGGCGCGCTCGCGCGCCGCGACGCGATCGAGCGAGCGTCGCGCGCGCTGCACCTGGCGCGTCGGGTCGACCCCGGCGACGCGCTGCACGCCTTCGCGTTCAAGTGCGACGAGCACGGCTTCGCGCGCGAGCTCCTCGAGCGGCACCCGCGCTACTGGCTCTTTCGCACGCACCAGCAGCGCCGCTGCGGAGACTTCGCGGCGGTCGACATGTCGCCGCCCGACCCCTCGCGACGCGTGGTGCGCGTGATCGAGCTCAAGCGCGCCGAGCCCGTGCGCGCGAACCGCGGCGCGGGCCTGCAGCTCGTGAACGCCGCCTCGGTCGTCGCCGCGCTCGCGGCGGAGAGCGTCGTGACCGCCGACGCGTCGCTCGAGCGCCTCACGGGAGACGCCCGCGCCGTGCTCGACTGGCTCGCGAACGCCTGAGCTTCGGTGTTAGCGTCACGGCCCGTGGCGATCGGCACACGACGTCGGAGCTTGCGACGCGACAGCGAGGGCCTGTCGACGACCGAGTACGTGATCCTGCTGCTCGTGGTGGCGTGCGTGTGCATCGCGGGCTGGAGGCTCTTCGGCACGAGCGCCTTCGAGCGGGCCACGCAGGCCTCGGGCGACGTGGGGCAGCTCGGGCAGAGCATCGACGGGCCCTCGGGCGGAGGGGCAGGGGGCGCGGGCGGGCGCCACGGCGGGTCTTCGGGCGCGGCCCGCTCCCATCTCGACGACGCGACGGCCGACGCCACGCCGCCCCCCGAGGCGAAGGACGAGCTCGCCATGCCGCTGGCCCTCCTCGCCGGGGCGGCGCTCCTGCTGCTCGCGATGGTCGCGCAGCGCATGAAGAAGAAGGGCGGCGGGGGAGCGAAGGGCGGCGGAAAGTGACGCCCCATCGGGAGTGACGACGACGTGATGCGCTGGTTGCTTGTGTTTCTCATGGGAGCGGTCGCCTGTCAGGCTGGGGGCGAGCGCGTGGGCTTCAACAACGGGCCAGGCGACGCGGGGCTCGACGCGGCCGCGACGGGCGACGTGATGTTCCCCAACCTCGGTCGCGACGCGTTGATGGTGCGCGACACCGGGCCGGTGATCATCGCCGAAGACGCCGCGTGCGCGACGGCCAGCGCCGACGCGCAGAGGCGCCCGATGAACCTGCTCCTCGTGCTCGACCGCTCGGGCTCGATGGCCGACCGGGCGTCCACCGGAGGCCCGACCAGGTGGGCCGCCGCGGTGTCGGCGATCCGCTCGCTGGTGATGCGCCTCGACGACGAGACGCGCGTGGGCATCACGTTCTTCCCCGCGCCGTCGATGCCCGACAGCGCCTCGAGCTACGCCGCGCCCGCGGTGCCCGTGGCGCCGCTGCGCGAGACGCGCGCGACGATCCTCGCCAGGCTCTCGGCCACGTCGCCCAACGGCAACACCCCCATGACCTGCGCCATCCAGGGCTCGATCGCGTACTACCGCGGGTTCACCATGGACGGCTCGCACAACCTGGTGCTCATCACCGACGGCATCCCCACCGAGGAGTGCACCGACACGAACGACCGCTGCGGCGCGATCCCGAACCTGCTCGACCTCGCGGCGTTCGCGCGCTGGGCCGCGTGCCGCGACGCCGCGGGGCAGAACGCGGTGCGGGTGCAGGTGGCCCTCGGCCAGCGCGAGACGCCGCCCGTGCGAACCTTCGTGTGCGGCACGCCCGAGGCGTCCGACACCTTCCTCTCGGACCTCGCGGTCACGGGGGCATCGCAGCGCACGCCCACGTGCCGCGCGTCGCAGAGCTGCCACTACTCGCTGCGCGGCGCGAGCTTCGAGTCGGACCTCACCATGGCCTTCAACGAGATCCAGGGGCGCGCGCTGAGCTGCGAGTTCGAGCTCGACGTCGACCCCTCGCGCATCGACCCCACGCGCGTGAACGTCAACTACCAGGGCACGGGAGACTCCTCGTCGCGCCTCGTGCCCCGCGACGTGAGCCACGCCGACGGCTGGGACTGGTCCGCGGGCATGCGCTCCGTGGTGCTCTACGGCGCCGCCTGTGACCGCGTGCGCACCGACCCCATGGCGCGCGTGCGCATCCTCTTCGGCTGCCCCACGGTGACGCCCGGGTGAGGGCCCTCGCGCCGTGCTCCGTGGCGCTCGCGCTCGCGCTCGAGGCGAGCGCCGGCGGTGCGCAGACGCGGCCGCGCGACGTGCAGCTCGCCATGGGGGCGTCGCTCGCGTGGGACGCGGGCTTCGTGCTCGCGGGCGGCGCGATGGCGCTCGGGGGCCTCGCCCTCTCGCCGCCGACGGTCGACGTCGCGCCCTTCGACGGCCTCGGCGCGCGCCCGTGGCGCCCCGAGGTCTCGACGGTCACCGACGTGGCGCTCTGGGGCGGACTGGCGGTGACCGTCGGCCTCGGCGTGGTGGTCGAGCGATGGGGGCGCGACGCGCGCGGCGTCGCGCTGCTCGGCGCGCCGCTGGTGCTGGCCGAGTCTGCGGTGGTGACCCTCGGCGTGGTGAGCATTCTCAAGAACGTCGCGGGTGAGTGCCGCCCCCGCGCGTGGAGCGACGCCACCAACACCTGCGCGAGCGCCGAGCGCGAGGACCGCGTGTCGTTCCCGTCGGGGCACACGGCGCCGCTCGCGGCGATGGCGGGCGCGTCGCTGGGGATGATGGCCTTTCCCACGGGCGGGCGCGGCGCGTACTGGCCGCTGCTGGCGACGGCCGGCGCGCTGGCGGTGACCAACCTCGTGTTGCGCGTGGTGGCGGGCGCGCACAACTGGGTCGACACGACCGCGGGCTTCGCGTTGGGATTCTCGATCGGACTCGGCACCTCGGCGCTGCACACGTACCCCGCGCCCGTCTCCGTGGGCGCGAGCGCGCAGGGCGTGACGGTCTCGGGAGCGCTCTGACTCAAGTTTGGCCGTTGACGTAGCGCGCGGGGCGTGGCTGCGCGGTCGCTGACACGGCCCCCTCACCGCGC